>NZ_QGDU01000011.1 GCF_003149045.1 Fibrobacter sp. UWR4
ATTAAATTTTAGAAAATAGCCCATTTTTTGTTTAATTTAGGCGAAAGTCAACAAAAAAGGGTGGCGAAGCCACCCACACATGTTGATGAAGAGCCAAATTATTTCTATTCGTTGTTATGATGTGCCTGTGGGCTACAGGGGCTTTTGCTCAGCTTCCGGAATTGCCCATTGCGGATTCCGTCGTAGTCAAGAAACTGAATGTGAAGAATACGGAAATCAGGGATTTGCTTCAAGGAATGGCTGTACAGTATGGCTTGAATCTGTTCCTAGCTCCGGAAGTGAATGGCCCTGTGACCGTGAACTTCAATAACCAGCCTCTGAAGGATGCCTTGCGCGTGCTGTTGACGGGCAATGGCTATGAGTACGCCTTGGAACGTGGGGTCATTTATGTGCGAAAACCTGCTCCTGTTGTCCCCGAAAAGCCGAAGGCTCCCGAAAAACGCTTTGTCGTGGAATGGAATGCAGAAAAGTTAAGTGTTGATGTGGATGCTGCCGACCTTGCAAATTTGATCCGCAAGATTACTGAGTCTACGGGTAAGAATATTTTTATCAATGATGTTGCTCCTACACAGAATGTGACTTTATTCTTTAAGGATTTGCCTTTTGAAAAGGCTATGAATTTCATTGCGGGTAAGGTGGATTTGGAATATGGGGAAGAGGATGGTGTGGCAACCTTCAAGAAGCCTACATGGAATCTTTCCGGTAATAATGCTAGCAATGGTAAGTACAAGGTTCGCTATGGTAAGGATTCTCTGCTCAGTGTAGAAGCTGTTGATGCGCCTCTCGCAAATATCGTTAGTGAAATTTTGGCTCAGACTAAGATGAACGCTATGGTTTACGGAAAACTAGATGGAAACATTACTGCCCATATCTCTAATGTTTCTTTGCAGAATGCTTTGAAATATTTATTTCAGGGAACGTCCTACACCTTCTGGGAGCGTGATGGTGTTTACTTTATCGGTCCCCATGAAATGCAGACTGCGGATAACTCCCTGTTGATTAAGTTGAAACATTTGAAGGCAGAAACTGTTATTGGACTTCTGCCCTCTAGCCTTACCAAGAGCACTCAAATTCAGGTGGTAAAATCACAGAACGCATTGATTGCGGTTGGTTCTTATGATGTTCTTGACGCAATTTCCCAGTACATTGAAAAAATGGATTTGCCGGTGGCTCAGATTCTAATTGAAGTCCTCGTGGTGGATATGGATATTGAAAAGGGACATAGCCATGGTCTGAATTTGTTTTTTGGCAAGGCTTCCAAGAACATGGGGTCCGAAGCCTTGTTCCCCAATATTGACCAGACGCTGAATGCAAAACAGACGCAGAGTATTTTCAACGGACTTGGTCTTGGAGAAATAATTTCTGTACCCAAGGATATGGTTGCAAAAATTCAGGCTATGGAACAAGAAAAGATTCTGGATGTGAAGGCTCGTTCTCAGATTGCTACCTTGAATGGCGAAACTGCTGTGCTTACCATCGGCCAAACTCAGTACTATATGCTTACCTCCGAAGTGGACTACAACCAGGGGGATGCGGTTACTAATAAGACCACTCAGCGATTTGAACAGATTGCGGCGAATTCCAACATTACGGTTACGCCTTATGTGACTGGCGAAGGTGAAATTACTTGTGAAATCGTACCGGATTTTTCTGAACCCGAAGGATCCTTTAACTCCAGTGTTCCTCCTACACTTAACAAACGATACGTGAAGTCTTCTGTTCGTTTGCGCAATGGAGAGACGATTGTCCTTGGTGGCATGGTGAAGGAAAGTATGCACGATGTGTATAACCAGGTGCCGTTCCTTGGATCCTTGCCGGTGATTGGATGGTTGTTCAAAAACGTGGAACGTGTTAAAAGTAAGAGCCAGCTCTTGATTTTTGTGACACCCCATATTTATTATGGTGCCGATGCTAGTGTGGATGTTGCTGATGAACTGGAAAAGGCTCAGGGTCCGATTATTCCTAAAAAAGACAAGAAAAAGGATGCCAAGAAGTAATGTCCTTTGGTTCTGAAATTACAGTATTTCTTGGACGTTATGTCTGGTGCCTGGAATTAGGCTATGATTTTGCCCGTATTTCAAGAGTGTTTCGCAAAAGGGGGAGAGGCCTTGTGGACATTAGCTTTGAAGGCCCTCTGGAAGAATGTCGTCAGTTTCAGCTGAAAAATGGTGGTGCTTCTGATGGCATTATATTGGTTGATGGATTAACCAATATCAAAGTTCTTGGCGAAGCGGATAGCGTTACTATTCCTGGTTATAAGGAAAGCTTTTTTGAAAATGTGGATTCCATTGATGGAATAAGTAAGATTGGTGCTTCCAGGGATTCCGTGGAAAATGCTGCTGATAAGGTCTGTAAAATCGGTTTCAGTATTCTAAAACATGTCCCTGCGGCTTTTTATGTGGCCGATTCCGTTCAAAAGGATAATCAGGGAAGTACCCTATTTTGTTTTGCAGAGAGCGACTGTGCAGACTTCTACTTTGTGCAGGACCGTTCCCTTGTTGCCTATTACCGCCTGACGGGTGGCGAGATTGAAAAGAAGGCCCAGGAGGTGGCTGGATACATCCGTGAGAATTTCCTTGTCAAGGAATTGTCCGTAGATGTTCGGGATAGGGCGTGTGTCGCCTGTGCCGCTGCTGAAGATCTCTGGCTGTTCCATACTGACAAGATGAGTGGCTTTACGTCGCCGACTTCTGGTGATGCCCTTGCCCAAATAAAGCAGTCCGCTCTTTTCCGCAGGTCACTGAAGGCATGCGCAGTCATCCTGGTAATGTCCTTGCTGATGGTTGCATTTTTCCGTTGCGGGGTGGTCTATTATGGCCGTTCCAACGAGGGCAAGATCCTGGAGTACGCCGAGATGCTTGAAAAGCGCAAGCAGCTGGCGGAGCTTGAGGCTAAACTAGAGAAGGACAGGGCCGAGACCGAGGTGTTCCTGGCGCATCGCAGCCGCTACGCCACGTCCATGAAAGATGTGGTGGCAGCCGTTCCTGCGGACCTGTGGATTACCAAATGGAGTATGCATGAGCATACCCATATAATCCAGGGGCTGGCTTCAACGTCCGGGGATGTCTCCTTGATGTTGCAGACCCTGGAACGTACGCCCGGCTTTTTCAACGCCCGCCTGAGAAGTACCGAAAAAACGACCTACCGCAGGAACCCTGTGGTCAAGTTTGAAATTCTGGTGGAGGATAACCGATGAGCCTCTTTTTCCAGAAAAATCGATTTGTGATTTATTCCATCTTGACGATCGTCATGGTTTTTGCCGTTATTGCCAAGTTCCTAGTACCCGAGGGGATAACCGCGGTGAGCGAGTTCACGGCGATTCGCGCCGAAGCTCAGAAGACCACCCTTTTGCAGGATGATGCGAAGTCTCCCGACGAATTGATTGCAGAATACAGGAAAATCAGTAGCCAGATTGAATCCAGGATCAATGTGGAGGTCTCTGCCTCTGGAATCCTCAGGAGCATCCTGGAAACCGCAGCTGCCGACAGCATTCAGCTTCTGGACCTTACGACCGCCGAGCGCCATCTCCAGGGAAACCGCGCAGAGTACCCGGTGAATTTCAAAGCCAGCGGGCGCTACCACGATTTCCACGACTTCGTGACGGATCTGGAAAACGGGATCTATTGCCTGAAGATTTCCTCCATCGACGTGCTGCCGGGAAAGGGCAACCTGGTGACTGCGTCCGTAAGGATGTCCATCCTTGGCAAGGCAGGAGGCAGCAATGAATAAGTTTATCGTCCTGCTTGTTACCGCGACCATGCTTGTTTGGGGTGTGTTCCTCTACCGCATGGCTGACAACGTAAACGGAAACAAGGGTACAGGTTCCGAGGTAGCAGAAGTCCGTACCCTGGATTTCAAGAGCCTGCTCAAAAATCTGGATGCCCAGACCAAGATAGAGCGGGGAAGTCGCGACCCATTCGCGCTTCCACAATCATACGCCCCCAAGGTCCCTGCTCCTGTAAGGGTCGTGAAGAAGGAAGATGTGGTTGTAGCTCCCGTAGAACCAGTCCGCAAGGCTCTGCCACCCTCCATCACGCTGGATGCGATCCTGCCCGGTTCCAATCCTGTCGCAATCCTTAAGTTCCGCGGCGAAAGCGCTGTTGTGAGCGTTGGTCAGGAAATCTGGGGTGTAACCGTAAAGACGATTGATGCAGCGAGTGTGACTCTCGTATACAGTGATGGCGAGTTCACTTTGATGGGAAACTGATTTCATTCACTGCGTCTAGATAATCGCTGAGTTTTCGGGCCTTGGCGATTTTCTTTATGGTGCGCTTTTCCAAAACAGCGTAGGTCCAGAAGGGGCGAATCTTGTCTAGAATTTGAGCGTCACCTTGGAGGCGCTTGCGGTAATCGGCTAGAAGGGCATCGTGGATTTTGATGAGCGCGGGAATGGGATTGCCCGTATTTTTTGAACCGTCCTGATATTGCGTCGCTAATGCGGGATTGGCCAGCAGGCCGCGGCCGATCATGATTCCCTTGAGGTTCGGGAAGCGGCAAGCGATGGCCTGAATGTCCTTAATGCTGGTGATGTCGCCGTTAAAGATTATGGGATGTTTGCATCCTTCGTAGAACTTTTCAAATGCAGTGAAGTCTAACGCACCCTTATACTGCTGGATGCCTGTTCGCGGGTGCATGGTGATGTGGGCGAGGGGCGCTTCGTTCAACAGCGGCAACAGGGCTAGACATTCGTCGGGGGAGGTGTAGCCCAGACGCATCTTGACGCTGAACCTTAAGTCATGCTGATGAACGTCCATGCTGTCATGCTGAGGACGCTCAGCATCGGATATTTTGGGACTGGATTCTGCTCCTTTGAACCTAAGAATTGTAGGGCAACAAGTTGCCGACAATTCTATATCACTACGTTCAGAATGACGTTTAACTTCCTGGAGAATTTCCTTAACGGCGTCGGTTCGCGGGAGGATGCCTGAACCGCGGCCAGATTTCGCCTGCATGGGGAAGGGGCATCCCATGTTGATGTCTATTTGCGGGAATACTTCGTCGGGGGCAAATCCGCAGTCCTGTTTCAACTTCTGGATAGCGTCTACAAGAATGCGAAACTCATGAACGTCGCGGCAGATGACCTGTGGAATGACGTTGTAAAAGTGATTGGTTTCATCATCACAGGACTGGTATCCCTGATTTTCACAATGACAGACGTTGGATTGCCTGCTTCTAATGAATTCCAGATCCTGCTGCAGATCCCGCAGTTCCTTGGCTCGGGCTTCCCCTTTTTCCACTCGGAGGAAGGGGGTGTAGTACGCGTCCACTCCGCCTACATAAGAAAAATGCGCTTGGCGGTAAGCGCATTCGGTAAAACCTTGTAAGGGAGCGAAGTAAATGGGCTTCATGTCCAGCTAATTTAGGAACATTTCAGCACTTGGCCCGGGCGGATGCTGTCGCTGCGGAGGCCATTGAGGCGCTTCAGTTTGCCCACGGTGGTTCCGTACTTGCGGGCGATTTTACCCAGGCAGTCACCGCGGCGAACCTTATAGTAGCGATGCTTGGAAAGTTCCTTCTGGTATTCGTCCTCTACAGCCTGGATTTTACTCTGTTCAATTTCTGCAGTTGCGGTAACGTAGGTGCCTTCCTGGAAATTGAAGACGGTAGTGGGGTCGATATAGACGCCATTGTATTTCATTTCGAAATGGAGGTGGGCGCCGAAGGAACGGCCTGTGTTGCCGCCAACGCCTACAGTGTCTCCGGCCTGAAGTTCGTCACCGACTTTTACCTTCCAGCTGGCCAAGTGGGCGTAGAGAGTGGTAAGGCCGTTGCCGTGGTCGATAATCACATACTTGCCGTAGCCTTTACGTCGGCCCTGATTGCGGACCAGTTTTACCTTGCCGGGGAATGCGGCCACAATGGTTCGGTCTTCGCCATGACAAAGGCCCAGGTCAACGCCGCGATGCATGCGGTAGGTTCGTAAGCCGTAGGGGCCAGCGATGCGGCGACTTTCGGTGGGAATTGCAGCCTTGGACATGTCCAGTGTTAAGGTTGTGCTTCCGCTAACGGTGGAATCGCTACCCATGGCGGCGGCCAGTTCGGCATCCGCTTCTTCCTGGGACATTTCCTTTTCGTCGTCGGCTTCCTGACTGTCCGTTGAGTCCGCGGCATTTTCTGTATCGGCTGCGGCTACTGCTGCTTCGGATTCCTTGGAATCTACGATAGCGGATGCAGGCGCATCAATATTGCCTGCGTCAGCGGAATCGATGGAGGTGTTGCCGGAAAATTCGCTTTCGGTAACTGCCACATTTTTTGCGGCTTCATTGGGCGCTGTGTTTGCGTCCTGGGCAAAAACAGCCAGAGGCAGGGCACAGAGGGTAATGATTGTCTTGAAATTCATGGTAGTGGAGGCAAAGATACCTTTTTTTTACCCGAATGTCATAATTGTAAGTATTTTAGTTGCTGAACCTATAAATTTCTGTTCTATAAATGTTCCCATTTTTACTATCTTTGCCCCCGTCAGGGCCTATCATCCAGGTAGGTTCCTAGTCCGGCCAAAGGATATGCCTGCAAAGTTCAGGTTCGGCCGAAAAAGGATATAAAAATGGCAAAGAAAGTTCAGGATGCCCTCAAAGACATCATTTCCCTCTGCAAGCGCCGCGGTTTCATTTTCCCGGGTTCCGAAATTTATGACGGCCTGGCCAACACCTGGGACTACGGTCCGTACGGTGTAGAACTGAAGCGCAACATCAAGAACCTCTGGTGGAAGAAGTTTGTGACCAGCCGTAAGGACGTGCTGGGTCTTGATAGCTCTATTCTCTTGAACCCCCGCGTTTGGAAGGCTTCTGGCCACGTGGGTAACTTCTCTGACCCCCTGGTTGACTGCCTCGCTTGCCACGAACGTTTCCGCGCCGACCATCTGCTGGAAGAAAAGCTGGGTGACGGCTGCTGCGCCGGCAAGAACTTTGACCAGATCGCCGAAATGATGGTGGAAAACAAGATCGAATGCCCGAGCTGCGGCAAGACCGAATTCACCAAGCCCCGCGCATTTAACCTCATGTTCCAGACCGAAATCGGCGTGATCGAAGGCGAAGGCAACAAGGTTTATCTTCGTCCGGAAACCGCTCAGGGTATCTTCGTTGACTTCAAGAACATTGTGGACAACGTTCGCCCCCGCATTCCGTTTGGCGTAGGTCAGATCGGTAAGTCTTTCCGTAACGAAATTACCCCGGGTAACTTCATCTTCCGTACCCGCGAATTCGAACAGATGGAACTGGAATTCTTCTGCGAACCGGGCACCGAACTTGACTGGTACAACTTCTGGCGTAAGTACTGCTTCAACTGGCTCATCAAGGACCTGGGCGTGAACGAATCCAAGCTCCGCCTCCGCGAACATGCCAAGGAAGAACTTTCCCACTACTCTAACGGTACCACCGACGTGGAATACGAATTCCCGTTCGGTTGGGGCGAACTGTGGGGTATCGCAAGCCGTACCAACTTCGACTTGACTGCTCACCAGAACGAATCCAAGGTCAAGCAGGAATACAATGACCAGGTGAACAACAAGCGCTATGTGCCTTACGTTGTGGAACCGTCCCTCGGTGTGGAACGCTTGCTCCTGGTTCTCCTCTGCGACGCTTACGAAGTCCAGAAGCTCGAAAACGACGAACGTACCGTTCTCCATTTCGACCCGAAGGTTGCTCCGGTTAAGGTTGCTGTTCTGCCTCTCGTCAAGAAGGGCCAGGTCAAGGCAAAGGCCGAAGAACTTTACGAACAGCTGCTCCAGCGCTGGAACGTGGAATACGACGAAACTCAGTCCATCGGTAAGCGTTACCGCCGTCAGGACGAACTGGGCACTCCGTTCTGCGTCACTGTCGACTTCGACACCGTTGGCGAAGGCGAATCTGATCCGGCAAAGCTTGGCTACGTCACCGTCCGTGAACGTGACTCCATGCAGCAGGAACTGGTAAAGATCGACGAACTGGAAGCATACCTGGCTGCAAAGCTGGGCTGCTAGTTTAGTGATTAGTGGTTGGTGGTTAGTGGTTAGGAATGTAATTTAACTACTGTTTACTAACCACTGTTTACTAACCACTTATTAGGTCACTCCCGATGTTTTTACGGGGTGGCCTTTTTGCTTGATTGTCGATTTTTCTACAAAAATGGACTCCAAAATGAGTAAAATACCCTATTTGGAGCCTATGTTTACGGATAAATTAATCTTTTTTGGCTGATTTTTTTTGTTTTGAAAACAACATTTGGACTCCAAATGCGGTAGAATAGCTGTTTTGGAGTCCATGAAGTCAATGATTATGACTGAAAAATTCAGTACAAAGTAGCGTTTTGGGCTCCATAACTGCAAAAAAGAAAAATTTGGAGCCCATTTTATATAATTTCCGCCACTTGATAGTATATTAAGCTCCATGAACAACCCGAAAATTAATCGCCTTATAGGCTACATCATTTTGTTCATTGGCTTTTTCCTTTTTTATAAGGGTTTTAAGCCTGTGGGTGTGTCGGACAATATTGCCGACGCGGATTTTATTCTGCTTGCTTTGGCTATCGGCTTCCTCATTGGTTCGATGGTGTGGATGATCAAGAAGGTTCGCTGCCCGCACTGCAACAAGCTTTTGCACTTGAAATTGTATAACATTGACGTTTGCCCTCATTGCGGCAAATCTACAGACCCGGATGAAAAATGACAAATCTTAATAAACTCTTTACGACTTCGGTGTCAAAACTGATTTTTGTATTTTTCTGTTGCTTTGCCTTTATTCCGTCTTTTGCGCAAATTTTGCGAGTGGGACAGAGGGTAGATATTATTGTCGATAGCGTTCTTTACGCAGATTCCCAGGTTGTTGCTGCAGTAAATCAATACGCCTCTGCAGTCCATGATTTCTATGGAATTGAAATCAACACTTACGCTTTTAAGCCTGCTGCTTATGGTTCAACAGCCCAAGAACTGAAATCCGAAATAAAAAAATCATGGGAAAATTCTGACCGAGGTCATTTGGAGGGCGTCATCCTTATGGGAGACCTTCCGCGTCCCATGATGGAATACCCCCAGTGGAACAATGACGGTTTTCGTTACCAGCGTTGGGTTACTGACTATTACTATATGGATATGGACGGCGACTGGCTAGACACTGCAAGTGGTTGGCAGTATAATGCCGGTGGCAAAATTAAGGATACCCTATTAAAATCCCCTCAGTTTAATATTAATAGCAGAGCTCCCTTTGTTGGAGCTCCTACGGATTCCTTTTTCCATTCGATTTGAGGGGTTTGTGAAAGCTTCTCAAACTGGACTTTGTTCCTTGAAAGTTGTTTCGGATAACCATCGTCGAATTTTCGTTGGCGATACTGCGGTTATAGATGCCTGGATTGACGATTACGATAAACCTTACTATGGTGCTGTTGAATTGAAGGCTGGCAAAGTATATCCTGTAAAAATTGAATATGCGGAATCGTACGGTGGAGCTAATTTCGCCTTGTATAAGAAATACGAATCTGAAACTGAATGGACTTCTGTGCATGATTCCGTATGGTTCCTTGACGAGGAATGCAAAAACAATGGAATTAAGGCAACCTATTTCGCCAACATGTTCTTGCAGGATTCTTTAGACCATGCTGGGGAAAAGGCGGGATGGAAGAGAGGTGTCCCAAATGGAGTATTTGATGGACATTATTCCAAGAAAGGGGCTGTCTCGGATTCTTTTGAAATATGGGTTTCCCGTGTAGATCCCAATACAGCAACCCTCTATGGAACTCCAAAAACATTGTTGTTGCAATGGCTGAAAAAGGCGACACAGGAACATCAGGGAAAAACTCATTCAAATAAGTCTGGCTTCTTTATTACAGAAGATGCAGACACGACCTCTGCCAGTGAAAAAAAGTTTCTCAATGGCTTGCGCTATATTTATCCCGACGAAAATCCTGAAGTCATGAAAGTGAATGGGAAAACCTACGTTGAAACAATTGCTGGAGACTATGACTGGATCACCTACGTTGGACATGGGAATGAACTTGGACTTGCCAACGGCTTTTACGTTTCCCAGTTAAAGTATCCCTATGCAGTGAAGGCGAGGGTGTTCCATTTTGCCTCTTGCAGCCCTCTGTATAATTATGATTATGTTGGCAATCATTATAGCATATCAGTAGGTAGCGCTCATGTATTTGGCACAACGGGCGGAGGACTTGCGGCAGTGGGAGCAACAAAAACAAGCGGAGATAATCAGCTTGATGACTTTATGTACTACGCTGCACGAGACAGTCTGCTAGGCGAAGCCTATCTCAGCTGGATTAATCAGCGCATTAAAAGGAACCGCTACCCAGGAAACGGCATTTATGATTGGTTCTATGTGGAATCCCTTGTAGGAGATCCATTTGTTTCAATGAGTACTGATAAAGTATCTGCTGTTGTAAGAAAGAATCTGCCTGCTGGTGAACGCCACTTTATTGAAAAACAAAATTTTGACGTAAAAGGTCGCTCCAGAATGCGGAATACGACTCCGTTTTATTACATAATTCGCTAAGGATGCATTTCTTATACAAATCTGAACAATTTTCTTTTTTTATTAACAAGTACTACAGATCCGGATGAAAAATGACAAATCTTAATCCTTTCTTCAAATCAATCCTTGACCAGGATGATACCGCTATTGTCATCTGCAATTTGAATCATGAAATCATTTATATGAACCCGAAGGCTTGCGAAGCCCAGGCGAAGCGTGGGGGAGCCGCCCTCATCGGCCGTTGTCTTCTGGATTGCCACAGTCCGGAATCCCGTGAAAAAATCCATAAAGTGATGGATTGGTTCCTGGCGGATAAATCTCACAATTGGGTTCACACGTTCTTTAATGAAAAGCAGAATAAGGACGGTTACATGATCGCCCTTAGGGATGAAAATGGGGAACTCATTGGTTACTATGAAAAACATGAGTTCCGCACCAAGGATGAGACGCCTTTCTACCAGCTCTAATTCCAAATACGTGCTAAAATTTCTATCTTGTAGCCGTTCAAAATTTAAACGTGTCTATCACGAGGTAACTTAAATGGCAATGCAAGATATGAATGACCAGGTCGTCGCTCGCCTGGCTAAGCTGGACAAGTTCAAGGAAATGGGTGTTGAGGCCTATCCTCATAAGTTTAATCGCACCCATGATTCCAAGGTCCTTAAGGAAAACAAGGACGCTCTCATCGCTTCCCAGGAAGAAGTGGCTTTTGCTGGCCGAGTTGTCCGTTTCAATCGCAAGGGCAAGATGTGCTTTATGCACCTGAAGGACCGTTTCGGCCGCCTGCAGGTGGTTTGCGCCCGCGACGAAGTGGGTGAAGAAAACTACGAAATCGTGAAGATGACCGACCTTGGCGACTTCATCGGTGTCAACGGTACTATGTTCGAAACTCAGAGTGGCGAATACTCCGTCCGCGTGAAGAAGGTGACCATGCTTTCCAAGGCTGTGCGCCCGCTCCCCGTTGCCAAGGAAAAGATTGACGAAAACGGCAACAAGGTGGTGTTCAACGAATTTGCAGACGTGGATACCCGCTACCGTCAGCGCTATATCGACATGGCTATGAACGACGATGTGAAGGAAGTCTTCATCAAGCGTTCCAAGATCATGCAGTCCATTCGTGAATACCTCATCGAAAAGGGCTTCATCGAAGTGGAAACCCCGACCTTGCAGCCCATTTACGGTGGTGCAAACGCCCGCCCGTTCACTACCCACCACAACGCTTGCGACATGACCCTCTACATGCGCGTGGCTCCGGAACTTTACCTGAAGCGCTGCATCGTGGGCGGTATGGAAAAGGTTTTCGAATTCTCCAAGAACTTCCGTAACGAAGGCATGGACCGTACCCATAGCCCGGAATTCACCGGTCTGGAATTCTACGAAGCCTACGCCGACTACAACGACATGATGGTTCATTTCGAAAACATCTACGAACGCGCCTGTATCGCTGCAAACGGCACCACCAAGATCATGACCCAGGGCAAGGAAATCGACTTCAAGGCTCCGTGGCCCCGCTACACCATGAAGGGTGCTATCGAAAAGTTCGGCGGCATCAAGGTGGACGATTTGTCTGACGACCAGATTAAGGCCAAGATTGACGAACTGGGTGGCCATCTGGATGGCGAATTCAGCCGTGGCCGTGGCATTCTGGAACTGTTCGAACTGACTGTCGAAGAACAGCTGATCCAGCCCACCTTCATCATGGACATGCCCACCGAATCTACTCCGCTTTGTAAGAAGCATCGTACTCAGGAAGGCCTCATCGAACAGTTCGAACCCTATGCCAACGGCTGGGAACTGGGTAATGCCTATACCGAATTGAACGATCCTCTGCGTCAGCGCGAACTTCTGGAAGACCAGGTCCGTCGTGGCCGCGGTGGTGAAGGCGAAACTCACCCCATGGACGAAAACTTCCTGCACGCAATCGAATCCGGCCTGCCTCCTACCGGCGGTGTGGGCTTCGGTATCGACCGTATGGTGATGCTCCTGACCAACCAGGAAACCATCCGCGACGTGCAGCTCTTCCCGCTGATGAAACCTGAGGTTTAGCAAGCGGAGCTTGCTAGGTCGCTACGCTCTCGGGTATGAGGTCGCTACGCTTTGAGGTTTGAGTAAAATGCGTGATTTTCATTCGCTTGATATTTGGAAAAAGAGCCACGAGCTGACTCTTGATGTTTATCGCGTGACGGAAACTTTTCCAAAGAACGAAATCTTTGCTCTTACCTCACAAGTCCGTAGGGCCGCGTACTCAATCCCCATGAATATTGCAGAGGGATGTGGTAGAAAGTCTGAAGCTGAATTCTGTCAGTTTCTGAATATATCTTCAGGCTCTGCATCTGAATTGGAATATCAGATGCTGTTAGCTCGCGATTTGGGATATTTAGATTCTATTGCTTTTAATCAGTTGAGTGAAAAAGTTGTGACTGTTCGAAAAATGATTTGCTCGTTTGCATCATATGCTTCTTCCCTCACAGCGCCGAAGGCGCGACCTCGTACCTCAAAGCCTGCTGAAAGCAGGCGTCCTCATACCTAAAAGTCTCGTCTATCGTCTTTTTACCTCTATGTCCAAACTTGAATTTCTCATTGCCTGGCGATACTTGGGGGCTCAGCGTAAGAGCCTCTTTGTTTCTCTTATTGGCATTTTCAGTATGCTGGGTGTGTCCATCGGTGTTTTTGCTCTGGTGGTGGCTCTTGCTGCTGTAAATGGTTTCGAAGAGGAAGTCACTGCCCAGATGATTGGCAAGGACGCCCACTTCGACATTATGTCCTACAATGGCGAAGCCATTGCTCCTTACGACAGTCTGATGAAGGAAGTCCGCTCCCGTGAACCTCGTGTGACGGGTGCATCTCCCTTCCTGGTCTACAAGGTGGGGATCAGTTCCAAGAAGGTAAACGACGGCATTGTCATTTATGGTATTGAAACTGAATCAGCCAAGACGGTGACGGATATCTACAAGTACATCAAGTGGGGAAATTATTCCGTGGACAGTCTGGAAGACTTGAGCGGAAAACTGCGACCCGGTATTATCCTGGGGTCCGGCCTTGCCAACAGGCTGCGTGTGGTGGTCGGCGATAAGCTGGTTCTCCAGACCTTCCAGAGTCCCGATGCTGTGGTTGCTGGTGGCGGTCCCAAGATGATGATGTGCGTCGTGAGCGGCATTTTTGAAACAGGTACTTACGAGTACGATGGAAACCTTGCGTACATAGGTATTCCTGAATTGCAAAAATTACTGGGCCTTGGTGACGCAGTCACTGGCGTTCAGTTCCGTTTGACCGATCACTGGATCGCAGGTGAAGTGGTGGACAGCCTTGGTTCATGGTTAGGTTATCCTTACTACGCCACGGACTGGAAAACCAAGAACTCCACATTGCTCAAGTGGATGAACTACGAAAAGTTCATTGTTGCGGCTGTGATTTGCCTGATAATCCTGGTTGCAGCCTTCAATATCATCAGTTCCCTGATTATGGTGGTCATCGATAAGACTAAGGAAATTGGTATCCTCCGCAGTATGGGCTTTAGCAAGGCGGGTATCATGCGTGTGTTCATGCTCATGGGAAGTTTCATTGGCGTGGGCGGTACCATTGTTGGTGGCTCCATCGGTTTGATTCTGTGCAAACTGCAGGAGGCTTACCACTTCATCAAACTTCCTGGGGATGTATACGTGATTCCTTATTTCCCCATTTCCGTGCACCTGATGGATGTTGTTCTCGTGTTTGTCATCGGCATTGCATTGTGTGTTGCAGCCACCATTCTGCCTGCCTGGAAAGCCAGCAGACTTGATCCTGTGGGGGCAATCCGCCATGAGTAATGTGATTTTGGAAACTCGTGATCTTCGTCGTGTATTCAGCGAAACTGGTGAAAAGCTGGAGATCCTGAAGGGTGTTAATTTTTCCATGAAGGACGGGGAACTGGTGGCTTTGACTGGTTCTTCTGGTTCCGGTAAGTCTACCTTCCTGAATCTTGTTGGAATGTTGGATACTCCGTCTTCTGGAGAAATCCTCTTTAAGGGAAAGCCTCTTTCTAAGTTCAGCAGTCTGGAAAAGGACTTGTACCATCGTGTACAGGTGGGCTTTGTGTTCCAGTTCCATCATTTGCTTAGTGAATTTACTGCCTTGGAAAATGTTTGCGTTCCTGGTCGAATTCTTGGAACTAGCGATAAGGAATGTCGCGAACGTGCGGAAATGCTTTTGGAAACGGTTGGTCTGAAGGACCGCCTGAAGCATTTGCCCAGAGAGCTTTCCGGTGGAGAACGCCAACGTATTGCCATTGCCCGCGCCTTGATGAACAAGCCGGACCTAGTTCTTGCGGATGAACCCAGTGGTAACCTGGATGAAGAAAATTCTGAAAAGTTGAACGAACTTTTCGGTGAACTGAACGAAAAATTCAATCAGGCGTTCCTCATTGTGACTCACGATGAAAAACTGGCTAGCTTTGCCAAGCGTCGAGTGGTGATGCATGGCGGTGTCATCCAATCCATCGAATAGATTTTAACTTTTTTGATTTTTGTTGCGATAAGATTGAAAAGATAAGGTAAACGATGTCCGATATTAACGGTATTTTTTCAAAGAAGGCGAAAGCTGTTTTGCAGGCGGCCCGTATGGCTGCCCGCAACTTAGGTAGCGACAGTATTAGCACGGAACATTTGCTTCTAGGGCTGGTCCGTGAAGATTCCGGTTTTGCTGCGGAAACCTTGAAGTATCTGAAGGTGAACCTGAACGATTTGGGCGAAACGGTCCAGCGTTCTCTTTCTTCCAATGGCGGCATTATGACGGTGGGGGATGCTCACGGTTCTCTCCTGTCCTTTACTGCAACTTGTAAGTCTGCGCTTTTCAATGCCGCAAAGATTGCTAAGGATGAAGACGACCAGTATATTGGTCCCGAACACCTGATGCTTGCAATTCTTCAGAAGAGCGAAACACCTGCTGCTGGGACCTTGTCTACTTTCGGTGTGACTTTTGAAAATTTCCAGCAGGCACTTGCCATGATTAAGCGCGAAGTAACCGATGAACAGGTTCCTGGTGAAGCTGGGGAAGGTGCTGAACGTATGGGAGAGGCTGCTCCCCGCATGGGTGAAACCCGCCAGCAGGCTCGAGCTCAGTCCCGTTCCAAGACTCCGATCCTGGAACATTTCGGTCGTGATTTGACTGCTATGGCTCGCCAGGGCAAGCTTGACCCGATTATCGGTCGTGAACAGGAAATTGAGCGACTCATCCAGATTCTTTGCCGACGCAAGAAGAATAATCCTGCATTGATTGGTGAACCGGGCGTGGGTAAGACCGCTATTATCGAAGGTCTTGCCCTTAAGATTGCCCAGAAGAAAATTCCCGAATTGCTGGCCAACAAGCGTGTGGTAAGTCTGGATGTGGCTGCCATGGTTGCTGGTACCAAGTATCGCGGCCAGTTTGAAGAACGTGTGAAGGGCCTCATTATGGAACTTCAGCGTGTAGATAATTCCGTAATCCTCTTTATCGATGAACTTCACACCATCGTCGGTGCTGGAGGTTCTGAAGGTAGCCTGGATGCTTCTAATATTTTTAAGCCAGCTCTTGCCCGCGGTGAGTTGCAGTGCATTGGCGCTACCACTCTGGATGAATACCGCAAGTACATCGAGAAGGATGCCGCTCTGGATCGCCGTTTCCAGACCATCGTGGTGAACCCGCCTTCTTCCGAAGAATCTATCCGCATTCTCGAAGGTTTGCGTGCCAAGTACGAACAGCACCATAAGGTACGTTATACTCCGGAAGCAATCCGCGCTTCCGTCAATTTGGCTGAACGCTACATTTCTGAACGTTTCCTCCCGGATAAGGCCATTGATGTGCTGGATGAAGCAGGCGCTCGTGTCCGACTGAATTCCATCCGTACTCCAGAAGACTTGAAGGCGATGGAAGACGAATTGGCTCAGGCCATGCAGCAGAAGGAAGAAGCTATTGCTGAACAGCAGTACGAATCCGCTGCCGCCCTTCGTGACAAGATTGAAGCTCTTACTGCACAGATTGCAGAACGACGTGAAGCCCTCAATAAGGAAGATGCCGCAGAACTTCCAGTGGTTGACGAAAATGAAATCCGTGACTGCATTAGCAAGATGACGGGTATTCCTGTGAGCCGCCTTGCGGGTGAAGAAGCCCAGAAACTTTTGAAGCTGGGTAATGAAATTAAGGAGCGTGTCATTGGACAGGACCAGGCCGTGGATGCTGTGGTGAAGGCTATTCGCCGTACCCGTGCAGGCATCCGCGATACCAAGCGTCCTATGGGTAGCTTCCTGTTCCTGGGCCCCACAGGCGTGGGTAAGACCGAACTTGCCAAGGTTTTGAGCCTCTCCCTATTTGGTAGCGAAGATTCCATGATCCGTATCGATATGAGCGAATACATGGAAAAGCATAGCATTAGCCGCCTGATCGGAGCGCCTCCGGGATACGTAGGCTTTGAAGATAGCGGTGGACAGCTTTCCGAAAAGGTCCGCAAGCGTCCCTATTGCGTGGTCCTTCTGGATGAAATCGAGAAGGCTCACCCTGACGTGTACAATCTGCTCCTGCAGATTCTGGATGACGGTATCCTTACGGATAGTTATGGCCGTAAGATCAACTTCAAGAACACCATCATTATTATGACTAGTAATGCGGGGGCTCGTGAAGTTCGCCATAGTTCCGGCATGGGCTTCACCAAGATGGGGGAGACCGACGATTACGAACGTATGGAAACTGCTATCCGTGAAGAAACCAAGCGCGTATTCTCGCCGGAATTCTTGAACCGTATTGACGAACAGATCGTGTTCCGTCCGCTGTCCAGATCTGACCTGAATTCTGTGGTGGATATCCAGCTGACCTTCCTTCAGAAGAATCTTTCTGAAAGAGGTATCCTCCTGGAAGTGTCCCAGTCTGCTAAGGAATTTGTGGTGAATCATAACTACGATTCCGCACTGGGAGCTCGTCCCATCCGCCGCTCTATCCAGCAGCTGATTGAAGATGAAATCGCTGAAGGCCTTCTTCTTGGAATATACAAGGACTTCTCTACTATTTCCCTGGACGTGGTGGATAACAAACTGAAGTTCACTTCCGAGGCATTGCCAAATTAGAGGCTAGTAGGCAGTAGACAGTAGACAGGGAACTTCCTACTTCCTACTTCCTACTATTTACTATTTACTATCTTTTGACTGCAAATAATTCAAACAATCAAACAAAGGACAATATCATGGCAAAGATTTCTGCCGTTCTTATCTTTGGTGCACCGGGTTCCGGTAAGGGCACTGTGGGCGCTAAGCTCGCTGCTACCACTTCTCTGAAGCACCTCTCCACTGGTGACATCTTCCGCGGCATCGCTCCTTCCAGCGAATCCGGCAAGCTCCTCGCTTCCTATTCCAGCAAGGGCCTCCTGGTTCCTAACGAAGCTACCGTTGAAATCTTCGGCCGCTATGTTGAAGGTCTGGTTAACACCAACAAGCTGAACCCGGAAAAGGACACCCTCCTTCTGGATGGTATTCCTCGTACTGTTGAACAGGTGAAGCTTATCGAATCCATCGTCGACGTGAAGCACATCTTCGTGTTGGACATCAAGGACGAAGCAACCATCGTTGCTCGCCTCCTGAACCGCGCTAAGATCGAAGGCCGTAAGGATGACGCTGACGAAGCTGTTATCAAGAACCGTCTCAAGGTTTACAAGGAATCTACCGCCAAGGTCCTTTCCAAGTACAACAAGAAGATCATCTCCCATATCGTTGGCGACAACACTCCGGATGAAGTGTTCTGCGACGTGCTGAAGGCTTACGTTGACTTCTGCAAGGCTTCCGCTAAGGCTGCTAAGCCCGCTAAGAAGGCTGCAAAAAAGCCGGCTAAGAAGAAGTAAAAATTAATGCGAGCAGGTTTTCCTGCCTTGTATTAGGAATGGTTGCGTTGTTTTCAACGTAACCTTCTCTTTTTTATATATGGATGTTACAAAAAACTTTTTTGAAAAATGGTTTTTGCTATCTTTTGCGCGAATGATTGTAAAGGTTGACAATGGATTTGAATTCTCAGAATAATCTTCAGAGCGTGAATCAAGTGAGCGTAGTCCCTACTAAGGATGACGAAATCGATCTTCTTGAAGTACTGGGTATTCTCCTGAAGCATAAGGTCTTTTTGATTTTATGTGTTATCGTCGGTTGCGGTATTGGATTTTTAGCTTCCAATTGGGCTCGTCCCCAATATACTAGCGATGCCCTTTTGCAAATTGACGTAAAGGGAAACAAGGCTGGCAAGGCGATGGGCGAAATGGGTGCGCTACTTGATGTGGCCAATCCTGCCGAGGCGGAAATTGAGTTGTTGAAGAGCCGCATGGTCCTGAGTTATGTGGTTCAGAAGGAAAATCTTTGTTTTAACGCCTATCCCAAGGATCCGATTAAGCGACTGACTCATACGGAAGGCCGTATGGATCTTGAAAACCTTCATATTCCCGAAATTGCCATTACTGAAAAATGGATGGCAAGGACTATTGACGATTCCACCTACGCGATTATTACTCCCGAAGAAACGGAACTTGCTCGCGGTGTGCTTGGCAAGGAATTGGTCGCTCCTTATGGGGGAGACTCTTTGGTCATCCTGGTGAAGAGGATGCGTGCTGAACCGGACCAAATGTTCGTGCTTGTTGAATCGGATCCTCTGGATGCAGTCCGCTCATTAGTCAAGCAGCTGAATGTCGCCGAAAAGGGCAAGCAGACTGGCATTATCGGAGTGTCCTTTACGCATCAGTATCCGGATCGTGCAGCTGCGATTCTGAACTCTATTGCCAATGTCTATCTGCGTCAAAATGTGGAAATGCGCAGTGCTGAAGCTGAAAAGACTTTGGAATTCCTGGAACAGCAACTTCCGGGCGTTAAGGCTAAACTAGACTCTGCTGAAAAGAACTTGGCCGATTATCGCCATAAGATTGGTTCTGTGGATATGACGGGTGAAACCCGCGCCCATCTTGAAAAGGACGCTGCCTTGCAACGTCAGATTCTGGAACTTGAACAGCAGCGCCAGGAAGCTACTCGTCTTTTCAAGGAAGAACATCCCTCCGTCCAGACCATCGTCAAACAGCAAAATCGCCTTCGTGCCGAACTTTCCAAGTTGAAGAATTCTGCAGAAAAGATGCCTTTGACTCAGCAGGAAGTACTTCGTCTCCAGGAAGAGGTTGCTGTTCAAAATGCTCAGTATACATCCATGTTGAATAATATCCAGCAGCTTCGCGTGGTTCGTGCAGGTGAAGTGGGTAATGTTCGTGTTGTTGACTATGCCCAGATTGAACGCAAACCGTCTAAGCCTAACAAGAAGATGATTTTCCTGGGTTGTGTGGCTGGCGCGTTCCTCCTTGGAGCACTGCTGATTTACTTGCTCCAGATGACCAAGCGTGGTGTCCGCAGTTCTCTTGAAATTGAACGTGCAACCGGTGTTAGCGTTTATGCCAAGATTCCTGAATCTGACAACAACATCCTGCATCATCGCAAGAAGGGGAAGAATACTTTGCCCCTGGTTGAACAGTCTCCGGACGATCCTGCAAGTGAAGCTTTCCGTTCTCTTTATACTGCAATTGACTTTAGTATTGCCAATCAGAAGGTTGTCATGGTTACCGGTATGGTGCCGGGCGTGGGTAAGTCCTTTGTTTCCAAGAACCTTGCTGCACTGTATGCTACGAACGGCAAGCGAGTCCTCCTGATTGACGCAGACATGCGTCGTGGTGTTGTTTATAGTAAGCATCGTCAGGGCTTGGGTGACGTCCTATCGGGTAAGGTTCCTTTGGACAATGTCATATCCGAAACTCTTGTCAAGAACATGTTTGCCCTTGGTGCAGGCAACTCCGAAGTTGCTCCTAGTGAACTTCTCCGTGGAGAAAACTTCAAGAGACTTCTTGAAGATGCTAAGTCACAGTTTGACATGATCGTGGTGGATACTCCTCCTCTGAATCTTGTAACTGATTCGGAACTTATTTACCCTGTGGTGGATTTCGCTCTGTTTGTTCTCCACTATGGTCGCCATTCCATGGAACAGATAAAGGAATCCATGATCAAGGTGGAACGCTGTGGAGACAAGCCTCATGCCTTTGTGATGAATCATGTGGAACATGATGGCCGTGGCTATGGGTACGGCTATGGTGGTTATGGCTACGGTAAGTACGGCTACTACAGCAATCGAAAAAAGAAGAAATAAACAAAAAAGAGAGCAAGGTTCGTCCTGCTCTTTTTTTTTACCTGAAAGAAATTAGAGACTAGAAATTAGAGATTAGGGATGTCGGGAATATTTCGTATGAAAATTTAAAGTTGTAACTATCCCGAAATCGCAAGCATATACATCTAGAAGCCCTAACCCCTAGCCCCTAGATCCTAGTAGAGATTAGAAACTAGAGACTAGAGATTAGGGATGTTGGGAATACTCCATATGAAAATTTAAAGACGAACCTATCCAGAAATCAAAAGCATATACATCTAGAAGCCCTAACCCCTAGCCCCTAGACCCTACCCCCTAAAATCCCCTAGATTCTAAATCCTAGCCCCTAAATCCTAATCACAAACCACGAATCACTAATCACTTTTCTATCTTTGCGCCCATGAAATGTTTTATCTATGACACCACGCTGCGCGACGGCAATCAAGATCGCAAGATTAGTCTCTCTCTGGCCGATAAAATCCAGATTACTCGAATTCTTGACTCTTTCGGTATTGATTACATTGAAGGCGGCTGGCCCAACCCGAGCAACCCCACCGACGAAGAATACTTCCGCGAAGTGAAGAAGCTGAAGCTGAAGCACGCCAAGATCGCTGCTTTCGGTAGCACACGCCGCCCGAAGATTCTTCCCGAGAAGGATCCGTTGCTCCAGGCATTGGTGAAGTCTGAAGCTCCAGTAAAGACCATCTTCGGTAAGAGCTGGGACCTTCACGTTACGGATGTCATTCATACCACACTGGAAGAAAACCTGGACATGATCCAGTCTTCCATCGAATTCCTGAAGGAACATTCCAAGGAAGTTATTTACGACGCTGAACATTTCTTCGACGGTTATAAGGCCAATCCTGAATATGCCATCGAAACTTTGAAGGCTGCCGCTCTCGGTGGTGCGGACTTTATCGTTCTGTGCGATACCAACGGCGGTACCATGCCTTGGGAACTGGAAGAAATTTTTGAAGCCGTCAAGGAACATGTAGACGTACCTCTGGGCATCCATGTTCACAACGACTCCGGCCTTGCTGTGGCTAACAGCATCTACGCCGTGAAGTCCGGCGCATCCATGATTCAGGGTGTCATCAACGGTTATGGTGAACGTTGCGGTAACGCAAACCTTACCACCATCATGGCTGACCTCAACTTCAAGATGGGCGTAAAGTTCTTTGCCGCCAAGAAGATGGCTGGACTCCGCAAGCTGTTCTTGAGCATTGATCAGATCGTGAACATTCCTAGCGACGTTCGCGCACCGTATGTGGGCGAGGCCGCTTTCGCTCATAAGGGCGGTGCCCATATCGATGGCGTCATGAAGGTTTCCCGCAGCTTTGAACATGTGGACCCCCACTCCGTGGGCAACGACCGCGTGTTCGTCACCAGCGATCAGGCTGGCGGTTCTCTGGTTGTAGAAAAGCTGAAGGCTATCAAGCCGGGCATCGACAAGAAGGACCCCATGGTGGCAAAGCTCCTCCTTGCCATCAAGGAAAAGGAAAACGCTGGCTGGCACTTCGACTCTGCCGAAGCCAGCTTCAAGATGCTGGTGTATCGCCAGCTGGGCATGTTCACCGCGCCCTTTGAATTCATGAACTACCGCGTCACCGAAGACAAGACCCCTCAGGGAGTCTCTGTTTCCCAGGCGAGTGTCAAGCTGAAGATTGGCGACAAGATCAGCCATCAGGTCAGCGAAGGTGACGGTCCGGTGAACGCTCTGGACGCAGCCCTCCGCAAGGCTCTGCTCCCGTTCTTCCCGTACATGGCCAAGGTCCGACTGGACGACTTTAAGGTCCGCGTTCTGGGTTCTTCCGTTGGCTCCGACGCTCTCGTTCGCGTATGGACAACCTTCGGCGATGAAAAGGAACACTGGAATGTGGCAGGCGTCAGCACCAACATCATCGAAGCCAGCTGGCTTGCCTTGATGGACGGTCTGTGCTACAAGATTTTGAAGGAAACTAAGAAATGCAAATAGTTAAGGCTACTCCCTCCTCTAAGGAGATTGAACGCATCTGCGGTCGCGAAGTCGCACCCAGCCGCGAGATTTATAACAAGGTTGTAGATATCCTTGCTGACATCAAGAAGGGCGGCTACGCAAAGGCTGTGGAATACGCCCAGAAGTTCGATGGCCTGAAGGGCAAGAACATCCGCGTTTCCGAAAAGGAAATTGCGAAGTCTGCCGCCAAGTGCCCCGCTGATTTGCAGAAGGCTCTGAAGCAGGCCATCAAGAACGTTCGCGACTTCCACCAGAATCAGATGGAAGAATCCTGGCTCATGGAAGGCAAGGATGGTGTTGTCCTTGGTCAGCGTATCCGCCCCATGAAGCGCGTGGGCCTCTACGTTCCGGGTGGTGCCGGCATTTACCCCAGCACCGTTATTATGAACGCAGTGCCCGCACTGGTTGCTGGCGTTGAAGACATCGTGGTGGTGACCCCCATCAAGGGTGAAATCAACCGCGCCGTGGCCTTCGTGCTGCAGCAGCTGGGCATTACCGAAGTCTACCACATTGGCGGCGCTCAGGCTATTGGCCTATTGGCTTACGGTGCCAAGGATGCCAAGGGCAAGACTGTCGTAGAACGCGTCGACAAGATTGTGGGCCCGGGTAACGTATTTGCCGCCGTCGCCAAGAAGGAAGTCTTCGGTGTTGTTGATATCGATATGGTGGCTGGTCCTTCCGAAGTTCTCGTCATGGCCGACAAGACCGCTGATCCTGACTTCGTTGCTGCAGACCTGCTTTCCCAGGCTGAACACGGTTCCGGTTTCGAAGCTGCCATCTGTATCACTGATGACATGCAGACCGCCCAGATGATTTCTGCCTGCGTGGATGTCCAGGTGGAAAACAGCCCCAAGAAGGAACTGCTCCAGAAGGTGCTGGACAACTTCGGCCGTATTCTCGTGGTGAAGGACTGGTTCGATGGCGTTGCCATTGCAAACAAGATTGCTCCGGAACATCTCGAGGTCATGACCGACGAGGCCGAGTCTATGGCTGCACAGATTGAAAATGCCGGCGCCGTGTTTATCGGTCATTGGTCTTCTGAACCGGTGGGCGACTACTTCGCAGGTCCCAACCATGTGCTGCCCACTAACGGCACTGGCCGCTTCTTCAGCCCCCTGGGCGTGTACGACTTCCTGAAGCGTATGTCCATCATCCGCTACAGCGAAAAGGCCATCAAGAAGAACGCCAAGGCAATTGCTGCCGTTGCAATGGAAGAAGGTTTCTACCATCACGCACAGGCTGTGCTTAAGCGTTTGTAATGAATGGAGAGGCATTGCCTCCATCTGTAATTCTCTTATGTTTTAATGATCGGTTCACCTCGAGGTGGACCGGTCTTTTTTTTTCTCATAATCTATTTGACATTTCCTTTGCTAAAGTCGATAAAAGATATGTAAAGCAAAAGAGGTGAATCAAAAAAAATATGGATATTAATTCTATCAATCGCTTCGTGAAGAATGGCCTGTTGCCTTCTCACACCTTGGGTCTTATGGGTAACCATGGTATTGGTAAGACCTCCTACGTCCACAATACGTTCCGCCAGCTGATTGCGGAAAAGCACAACATCCCTGTGGAACGTGTCCACGTCATCAGCCGCTGCGTGTCCATCATGGATCCGGCAGATCTCATCGGTAACTTCCAGGAATTCGGTGGTCGTACTTATAACTGCCCTCCCAGCTGGATTCCGACCTGTAAGGAATACGATGACGAAATGGCTCAGCTCTATGCCGAAAATGGCAAGCAGTATAGCCGTCTTACCAAGTACGATGATATTTATGTCCTCTTCCTGGATGAATGCAAGCGTGGTAACGCTGTCATTCAGGATGGTATCATGGAACTCCTGCTGGAACATCGCCTCTTCGGTGTAAATCTGAAGGAAAACACCTATGTGGTATGTGCAGATAACGATAATGCCAAGATCTATAACGGCACCCGTCGTGACCCGGCTCAGGAAAGCCGTATCAAGAACTTCATCTTTGCTCCTACCAATAAGGAGTATCTGGAAGACTTCAGTCGCCGTGTGGAAAATGGTTCCATCCATAAGGTCATCCATAGCTTCCTTCATAAGTATCCGGACTTCATTGTCCTTCCCACCAAGACCATCGAAGAACTGTCTGTTCAGGGCAAGAAGGGCCCCTGTCCTCGAGACTGGACTCAGTTGGGGGAATGTCTTAAGAAATTCGAAGACAGCCGTGATGACATTACCAGCGGTAATCAGGCCTTCCTGGCAGACATTGCCGCTAGCTATGTGGGCTTCAGCTATGGTCTTAAGTTTGCAGAATTCTGCGAACTGGAATGCAAGCACGAAATTGATCTGAACGAAGTGCTGAACAACTTCACTGAAAAGTTGGGCAAGCACCTGACTGCAGAATTCAAGGTGAATCCCAAGGCAGCTGTGCCCGCCGCTCATGGCCTGCTGGATATGGTCCAGAAGGCTACGCTTACGGAAAAGCAGTCCAAGAATATCCTTGGTTTCCTGGAATGTTGTCCCAGTGAAGCTGTAGCTGCTTTCCTTAAGGGGTGGCAGAAGGAATGTAAGGATCAGTTCATGGAATGGCGCAGTACTCCACGCCGTCACAAGGTCTTTAACGGCTGCATGATGAACAAGGAACGCAAGGGTGGCAAACCCTCCGCTTACGAAAATTGGGTGGCTGCATTCACTAAGCAGCATAACCTGACGGAAGCGGATATGGACCGTGACGATATCAGGATCGCCGCTTAAGGAGCCTTATGACAGAAGTTGAACAAACTTTCCAAAGTACCCTGTGTCGACTTCTGCTCTATAGCCCGTTCAGCTTTAACATGCTGGTGGGCATGGTGCAGATGCCTACCGAATCTATTGAAACTCTCGGTGTCAAGGTCCAGAATGGCCGAATCACTTTGTGCTATAACCCGAAGTTCTTCTCTTCCCTGGAAGAGTCAGAAAGAACTTTCGTTCTGATTCACGAAATGATGCATGTGCTTCTGCATCATTGCACCCATCGAACCTCCGGTGACTTGCGCCGTGCCCGTAAGGAAAACGTGGCCATGGACCTCGCCATCAATTGCATGATTCCTGAAGAAGTTGGCGTCAAGATGCCTCGCTTCAAGGAAGATGTGGGGGAGAAGAAGAAGGGTGAAATCATTGGTCTTCTTCCCAGCATGTTCGGATTTAAGGATGGTCTTAGTTACGAACAGTACATGGAATTGCTGGACAAGAAATTCCCGGATGATACTATTGTCCTAGTCCCTATTCCTGGTGCCGGAAACGAATTTGGAGATGGGGGCATGGAAATCAGTGAAAAATGCCCCTTTGGTAAGATCGTTAAGCACCGCATTGATGAAAAGCATGGTGAGGGATATGATGAAGACGCCTTCATTGATGACTACGTCCGTAATGTGGTAGAGAACATCGAACGTAACCATTCCTGGGGACATCTGGGAGTCAATGCCATTGAAATGGTCAAGAAGGCTCAGGAACAGCCTTTGAACTGGGGAGATATCCTTAGGCTAAAGATGGGGCCTTTCCTGAGCTATCAGAAGCTGCCTTCCCGCCGCCGCTGGAATAAACACTATGGTAAGCCTTTCCTGGGAAGTACTACTAAAAGTGTAGAACCTGTGGCTGTATACGCCGATACTTCGGGTAGTGTGGGGTCTGCAGATCTTTCCCGCTTCATTGTGGAAATCGAACGTATTGCAAACTATACAGGGGTATACCTCTGGAGTTTCGATACGGATGTAAAGGATCCCGATGAAAATGTTCTCTTTACCCGCCGAACCATTGATGCAATTGAATTCAAGGGTAGGGGAGGTACCTGTTTTGCACCGGTGTTTGAACATGCTAAGTCCAAGGGAATCTCCCAGGTGGTTGTCCTTACCGATGGATTTGCCGACAATATCTCGCCGGAGCAAATCGAGGGCCTAGAGGTAATCTGGGTGATCACCAAGGGCGGCTGTAAAGAAGGGAAAGCCGGTACGGTAATTGAAATGAACTAGAACAGGAACATGTCATCACCGTCAAGGGTCAGACAGACGCGGTTACGTCCGTTTTCCTTGGCGTGATAGAGAGCCTTGTCTGCGCGCTGGATGATGGAGCTGACGGTATCGTTTTCAACACGTTCCGTGAAGCCTACGCTGATTGTAGCATGGATAATTTCTCCGGAGGGGAGCGTAATTTCCTTGCGTTCCACACTGGCGCGCAGACGTTCGGCTATAACCTTTGCGTTTTCGGTAGATGTACCCGGTAAGAACACCGTGAATTCTTCACCGCCATAACGGACGGGCATATCGGACGGTCTTAGACACTGCACGATTGTCTGTGCTACGGAAATGAGCACCTGGTCCCCTGCAAGGTGGCCGTAGGTATCGTTTACGTGCTTGAAATGGTCGATGTCCATCATGAATGCGGACAACTTGAAATTACCTGCGTTACTGCGATTGATTTCGCGAGTGTACATATCTTCGAGCCAACGACGATTGTGGAGGCCTGTAAGGGCGTCCACTTTTGCGTTTTCCTCAATGCAGCGAATATGGTATTCTTCTTCGCAGACAACCTGGGTGTTGTTGCGGAGGCGCTGGCTAAGCAAGTGCAGGAAGTTCAAACATAGATCATGGGAAGCGTTGATCATTGCAAGAGCCATATTCGGTTCAATAATCAGAAGACGGCTACGCACTTTTGCATATACATTGGCGCTGGGCTTGATGTTATCGAAGATGGACATTTCACCTGCGCAGTGACCTGCTTCAATGTGAGTGGAAAAGTTTCCGCCTTTGGCTTCCACTTTCGCTTCGAGGACGCCTTCAAGAATAATAATGAGACGGCGTTGTGGATGTTCCGGGTCAATCAGAAGTTCACCGGCTTCAGCAACAACCGTCTTACAACCTAGCAGATAGCCTGCCAGGCTTTCAAAAGTCACATTCTTGAAAATTTCCAGCTTCTGGAATTCTGCTCTGGAAATAGGAAGGGTTTCTAACAGACACTCACTCATGCTGATATTATATACAAAATTCGTCGAAAAAGCCAAAAAACGTCATTTTTTTGTTGTAAAAGAGCTATTTTCTGTACATAATTCTCCAAAATCATGAGGCTTACGTGGCTAAAACCATCTTGAAATCCGTACTCCATCAGGGCAATCTTTGCGATATCCTTATTTCTAACAAACGATTTGCCAAAATAGGTGGGCTCACACCTAAGGATTTCGAAAAGGCGAAGGTGGTGGATTGCTCTGGCCTTGCCATTCTTCCGCCTTTCTATAATGGACATTGCCATGCTGCTATGACTCTTTTGAGAGGATATGCCGATGACATGCCTCTTCAGGAATGGCTTCAGAATCACATTTGGCCTTTTGAAGGCAAGATGAAACCCAAGGACATCGAGATTGGGAGCCGCTTGGCCGTTTTAGAAATGATCAAGTCCGGAACGGTCTTTTTTGCGGATATGTACTGGCATCGCGAACAGACCATGAAGGTGGTGAAGGAGATGGGCATCAGGGCTACTATCGGGGTGACATTTGCGGAGGGCCTTGTTTCCGAAGAGGCGATTGATGCTAATTTCAAATTTGTTCAGGATCATCGATTTGAATCTGATCGTGTCAAACTGGCTGTGATGCCCCATTCGCCTTACATGGTTGGGGAAAAACTTTTTAAGCGCTGTGTGAAGGTTGCCCGTCAGGAAGAAATGATTCTCCATACCCATCTGGCGGAAACGAAGAAGGAAGTCTTGGACTGTAAGAAGGCAAACGGATGCACTCCCGTGGAACTGATGGACCGCTATGGTGTTCTTGGTGGGGATTTTGTGGCTGCTCACTGCGTGCATCTTTCCAAGTCCGACATGGAACTGATGGCTGACTCCAGTTCCGCCATTATCCTGAATCCCTGCTCTAATCTTAAATTGAATAGCGGCATTCCCAAGATCCCGCAGCTACTGGATGCGGGTATCCTGCTGGGCATTGGAACTGATGGCGCTTCCTCCAATAACAATCTGGACATGCATGAGGATATGAAGTTTGCGGCCCTATTGGCGAAGGCTTCCGGCCGTGCGGATACGCTGCCTGCGGATGAAGTTCTGAAGATGGCATCCTTCAATACTGCAGTTGCCTATGGAGTAGAAGGCGGCCTTGTGAAGGAAGGTTTCCTTGCGGATGCTATCCTGGTGGACTTGAAAAACGAACGCCTGAATCCCTGCCACAACCTGGTCAGCAACTGGGTCTATGGGGCTGATTCCAGTGCGATTCATTCCGTGATTTGTAATGGTGAATTCGTGATGGAAAATCGCCATGTAGATGGTGAGGAAGATATCGTTCGTGAAGCGGAACTTTGCGCGAAGCGCCTAGCGTAAGTTTAAATTACGAGCATAAAAAAGTCCTGCTTTTTAGCAGGACTTTTTCATTGGATTCGCTAGTATTATTTTGTAATTGCGGTTGCCTTTTCGACAACAGCATCCTTTGCTTCTTTTGCGGCCTGGGTTGTTTCGTCTGCAACTTTCTTTGCCGCATCCAGGGCTGCGCCCTTTGCGGCATCCTTTACATCCTTGGCGGCTTCGGTTGCTTTATCGGTTGCCTTTTCAACAGCCTTCTGGGTTATTTCGGAAGCCTTCTTTTCGGCGACACCAACCAGGTCGATGGGGTCGGAAGAGAATCCCATGATTTCAAGACAAGTCTTGTATACGCTGTAGCCTACGGATGCATCGCGAGTTGCCAGGAGAGATTCTCCAAAGGGCATGATGTGGAGAATGGAAAAAAGGGCAAAGCAAATCAGGAAGGATTTGATAAATCCAAGAGCGCCACCTAGAACTCGATCTATAGTACCGAAGCTTGTGTCTGCAATGGCTTTCTTCAGTAGGTGTCCGATCAGGAGTAGGAACAGGAAGGGAATCAGGAAGCCTAATGCAATGCAGACGACGGTTGTGGAGAATTGGCTGAAACCAAGGTTTTCCATGATAAATTCGGACATGTAGTCGTTTGCGTAATAGGCTCCCACAATTGCTGCAATCCAGGCCATCAGGCGGAAGATGCCGCGGAGGAAACCGTGCCAGATTCCAAGTAAGGTGAGAATCAGAATAAAGACGAGTGCTGCTATATCGAGAGCGTTCATAGAGTCAAATTTACATGATGTGAGTGACGATGGCGTAGGCAATGGCTGCGAACAGGGCGCCCAGGCCAAATCCCTTTAGGAGGGGAAGTACCTGGCTATCCTGGTACAGCGGGGGCGTGCTGTAGTCGTTTTCGTTGATGTTGCCATCTTCGCTATGCTTTACTGCAGAAAGCCACATGCCCATATAGGGAGAAAGATCCCTAGGCAGTTCCTTCATCATGGAGGATAACTTTTCAGCAGCGTCATTGGCTGTCAGGGGACGGTCCTTAGGTTTCTTGCTTAACAGCTTGACGATGAATTTTGCAAGTTCTGGCGGAACCTTGTCCTTGGGGAAAGCCTTGGTTGTCACGCGAAGTCGCTGGATTCGCTGTGCGGTTTCCCTGAAGTTCGCTCCGCGGAAAACGTTTTCGCCAAGCAGCATTTCGCTGGCGATAATACCTACGGAGAATAAATCGGAAGAAGGAGAAGCTTCGGCCCCCATGGTCTGTTCAGGACTCATGTAGGTGACCGTACCGATAATGACGTTTTCGCCAGTGATTCTCAGGTCGGTAGAGTCATCCTTCAGAAGCTTGATTGCTTTGTCGTTATGGGCGATGCCGAAATCCAGCAGGCGTACGCGACCATCCCTGTCGATCATGATGTTGGACGGTTTCAGGTCTCGGTGGACGATTCCACTGCGATGGGCGTGGCCCAATGCACTCAGCACCTCATAAATGACGGTAAGCACAACCCACAGAGGCGGGGTAGGGCACTTGTCCAGAATTTCGCGTAGGGTCTTCCCGTGGACGAATTCCATGGAGATGGAATACTTGCCGTCCTTTTCTTTCCAGAGGGCATGGGGGGCAATAATGGCAGGATGGTTCAAGTGTGCCAGGATGTAGGCTTCCTGAAGGAATCGACGGACGTTTCCTTCGTTCTGTTCCAGATCGTCTTGCATCTGCTTGACCACCACCATGCGGTCCATGGAGGGGTCGTGACACAGCCATAGGTTCCCCATGGCTCCGTGTCCCAATTCCTGGGTGGGCTTGTACCCGCCAATCTTGGAAGGCTTTTCGCTTTTACTTTCCGCCAACTTTCTACTACCTACTACCTACTTCCTACTTCCTACTTCCTACTCATCTTCCCCCAGATAGATGCTCTGGTGCTTGCTCTTGGGATCGGGATTGGGATAGTCCAAAATGTAGTGGAGACCGCGAGATTCCTTACGACGAAGAGCTGCAATGAGGATCATCTTGGATACCTGAAGTGCGTTCAGGAATTCCAGGAAGTAGAAGTTTTCTGTTTCCTTATTCTTGATTGCGGTCTGCACGTCAGCTTCCAGGCCGGCAATGACCTTGAGGCCCTGGTTGAGACCCGCGACCGTACGGACGATACTGCAATAGGTCCACATCATGTCCTGCAGGACCTTGCGGCGCTTGCGCCAGTAGGCGGACTTGGTGTAGGAAACCTTTTCCTGCTTCTTGGAATGGGAGGTGCTGATCTTGTCTTTCAGAAGGCCGGATTCAGCAATGTTATCTACGGCACGGAGGGCGTAGACGACACTTTCCAGAAGGGAGTTGGAGGCCAGACGGTTTGCGCCGTGGACGCCGGTTGCAGCGACTTCGCCACATGCGTACAGGCCCTTGATTTCGGTGCGGGACCAGGTATCTACCAGGACGCCGCCACACATGTAGTGGGCTGCGGGAACCACGGGAATCCATTCCTTGGTCATATCCACGCCAACTTCCTTGCACTTTGCGTAAATGTTGGGGAAGTGGCTCTTGATGTCCTTGGGGGTGTGACCCGTCAAGTCAATAAACATGTTGGTCTGACCCAGGCGCTGCATTTCCTTGTGGATGGCACGAGCGACAATATCACGAGGTGCGAGAGAATGCAGGGGATGGACCTGGTTCATGAATTCTTCGCCCTTGTAGTTTTTCAGGATGCCGCCAAAGCCACGGACCGCTTCGGAAATGAGGAAGGGCTTCTTGAGACTGGGTGCATACAAACTAGTGGGGTGGAATTGCATGAATTCAATGTCCTGCAGAGCGGCACCTGCGCGTGCTGCAATTGCCATGCCGTCGCCACAGCTATCCGGCGGACAGACGGTGTACTGCCAAATTCGGCCTGCGCCACCTGTAGAAAGGATGGTCGCCTTGGCGTAAATGTTTTCTACGATGCCAGTCTTCTGGTGAATAATCTTTGCACCGACACAACGCTTGTTCTTGCCTTCGCCCTGGCAAATCAGATCCTTGATGTAGCAGTTTTCCAGGTAGTCAATTTTCTTTTGCTGGTGGAGTGTGCACAGCAGGGCGCGCATGATTTCCTTGCCAGTAAGGTCTGCTGCATGGAGAATTCGGTGATGGCTGTGACCACCTTCCAGGTGAAGGTCGAATTCTGCGTGGTTTGCGGGATTGGGGGTAAACTGGACGCCCCACTTGACGAGCTGCTTAATGGTATCGGGACCACTCTTGGTGAGAATGTTTACCGGTTCCTTCTTGCATAGGCCTGCACCTGCTTCCAGGGTGTCGTCGATATGGAACTTGAATTTGTCTGTCTTTTCGGTGACAGTTGCGATACCGCCCTGAGCGTAGTTGGATGAACCATCCGGTTTTGCTCCCTTTGTAAGGATGACCACTGACAGACCCTTTTCTGCTGCGTGGAGGGCTGCGCTCAAACCGGAAATGCCTGCTCCCAGGACCAAAATATCGTACATATTCGAACTCCGTTAAGTAACTTCGACTTTGGATATCCAATAAATAGAAAAAAAGCCGTATTTCGGCATTATCTAGAAGTAAAATAAAATATAAAGGAAAATTTTACTACATTTTGCGCCGACAAAATTTTAATGGAGTCATCTCTATGTTAACGTGGATTAATGAAAAAGCCAAGTGGATTGTTGTAATCTTCGCTGCAGGTATTGCAGTTGGCCTTCTGGCCATGGACCGTGTGCCCAAGACCGCACAGAGCCATCCGGTAGGCGTGGTCAACGACGAATCCATCCCTTATGGCGAATTTGAAACTCAGGTCAAGAGAGTCACTTCCCAGGCTCAGGCTCAGGAACAGCGTCTTGAAGACGAACAGTACTCTCAGATCCGCAACAGCGTTTTCAATGAATTCGTCCGCAAGACCGTTCTTGAAAAGCTCTATGCAGGTGCTGGTATCCAGGCTTCCGATCCTGAAGTGGTGAACGAATTCGTTCGCAACCCCAACGCTGTGGCAAGCTACATGTCCCAGGAAGTCAATGCTCGTATCAGCATGATGCAGCAGCAGGCTACTTCCCAGGAAGACTTCATGCAGCGCTACCAGGCTTACGTTGCCTCTCTTCCCAGCTTCCTTACTGACTCCAACTTCAACCAGGAAGCATACGAAGCTTGGGTGAAGCCCAATGCTGGCAAGTGGCCTTCTCTCCGCGAACTTGAAGAACAGTTCGTTCAGAATACCATTCCTATGCGTCAGCTCCAGATTTTCGTTGGTGCAGGCGCTCACTCCACCAGCCTGGAAGCCAAGTGGGCTGCAAACCGTCGTCTGACGGACTACGAACTGCAGGTGGCGGTCGCCTCTTCCGCAGACTTCTCCGCTGACGAAAAGACCGTTGACGAAGCTGCTGTCGCTGCTTACTACAACGCTCACGCAGACAGCTTCTATGTAAAGAAGGATGTGGCTAAGTTCGTTTATGCAATGCTCCCCATCAAGCCCACCGATGGTGACATCGCTCAGATCCTTGATTATGCCAAGACCAATATCTACGACGTTCTCGTTGACACCAACAGCTCTACCACCTTCGAAGAAATGGCTCGCATCTCTTCCGAAGATCCGGGTACTGCTAAGAATGATGGCAAACTGGATCAGCCCGCCGGTCTCGGTCTCTACGTTCCTGAATTTGAACAGGCTGCTCTCGCTCTGGATTCCGGTGCAATTTCCGCTCCCATTGCAACTCAGTATGGCTTCCACATCATCAAGTGCTACAGCAAGTCCACTGACTCCACTGGCAAGACTCTTGCTGACGTGGGTCACATTCTCCTCCGCATCAACGCTTCCTCTCAGACCATCGATAGCCTGAAGAGCGTTCTTAACGGTGTGAAGCAGGATGTAGACGCTGGTAAGTCCTTCGAAGAAGCTGCTGCAGCTCGTAACCTCCAGGTTGCTACTTCCAACTGGATTTCCCGCGGCGAAAACATTGCCGGTGTTGGTTTCCTGAAGGGCCTCAGCTCCTATGCATGGCCCAACGAAATCCTCCCGGAAGAACCCAGCAAGGTTTCCCCGATTATGGAAAACGCAAACTTCGCAGTTGTCGCTATGAAGGTTGCTGACCTGGAAGCTGGCGCTCGTAGCCAGGACTACTATGCAGAAAGCATCAAGAACGTTCTTCTCCAGCAGGCTTCCGCTAAGGCTGCCGCTGCTTATCTGACTTCCGTTGCTGCCCAGGTGAAGGCTGCTAAGTTCGACTCCACTGACGTTGCAATCGAAAAGGTCAAGCTGGACAAGAAGAACGCTTCTGTTGAAGGCTATGTTCCTGGTTTCGGCTACGGCAGTGTTGTGATTGCCAAGGCTCTCAAGAATGCCAAGGAAGGTGAATGGTCCGATGTGATCACCACCGAAAATGGTGCTGTGATGCTGAAGGTCGTTGCTAAGAAGGCTCCTGCAGAAGATGCAGTCGCTGCGGAAATCGCTTCTCAGCAGAACACCCGTAACATGAACCAGTCTATGATGTTCAATGACTTCACCTCTAACCTGGTGAACTCTGCCAAGGTTGTGAACAACATGGATCTGTTCTATAAGGACTAATGACAAAACGCTTTAATGTTGCTATATTACGCCCCGCTTAATGAAGCAACATTCCGGTGCCATCGTCTAGTGGTCTAGGACACTGGCCTCTCACGCCGGCAACGAGGGTTCGAGTCCCTCTGGCACTATATAAAAAAGAGCGATTCTTCAAGGAATCGCTCTTTTTATTTGCTTAAAAACGCCTTTTTGATAATTTATTTTAACATATTCCAAAATAAAGTGTTATCTTTAGGGTAGGATTGGTGTGCTATGAGACTGTTTGACGGAAAAATTGCGTTAAGACTGCTGCTGATTGTTGCATGCGTCTTTTTCGCGGGCTTTTTGCCGGAGGTGATTTTCCTCTCGGTAAGTCCGGTTTTCGTTGCTGCCTACGTTGTTTCCATTGTCATTGTTCTTGCTGTCGCACTTGCTTATCGCTTCCCTATGATTGGAAGTACCAAGAAGATGCGTACAGATGTAAAGATCGAAGAACATGCTACAGGTGCATTCCATGTAAGAGACCTCCAGAAGGACTTGCTTGAAAAGGATGAACTTTTCAAGATGATGGTAGACGTTTCTTCCAGTGGTTTCTGGACATTTGACGTTGTTACGGGAAAGGTTTACTGGTCCCAGAAAGCAGCAAAGCTCTTGCTTGCGGATACCTTTACGGTGGGAGATTCCTTCGACATTCTCCATGACCGCATTGTGGAAACGGACTGGGATAACTTCAAGAAGGTGATGAATATCGCTCTTGAAACTGGGGAAAGTTTCTCTCTTAAGGTGTCTGTCCTGAACACGGACTCCGTGGAACAGTTCCTCCAGATTTCTGGCAATATCCAGAAGAACGAGGACGGTCGTCCTATCCGCATTATTGGTGCGATCAATGAATATTCCGATCGTATTGCTACTGAAAAGCAGAACTATTTCTACGCTTACCAGGATGCCTTGACGGGTGTATATAACCGTAAGTTTTTCCTGGAAAAACTGAAGATTGACGTGGATATTGCCCATCAGCGTCCCGACTATATTTTTGCTGTTGCCTTGCTGGATATTGATAGCTTTGGCGCAATTAATACTTCCTATTCTACCGATGTGGGTGATCGCGTTCTTCGCATCGTGTCTGAACGAATCAAGGCGCAGTGCCGAAACAATGATACCATCGCCCGTATTGGTCCTGATGTCTTCGCCATTGTGCTTCATGGTATTCATGATAATAATGATGACGTCCTGACGGTGGTCCGCAGAATTCATAACGCCGTGAAAATGCCCATGCAAATGGAGGGCCGTTCCCTCTATATCAGTTCCTCCATGTCTGTGGTCCTGAATCACGACGTGGACTGCGTGGAAGACATCCTTGCCAATGCTACGGCAAGTCTTCGCGAAATCAAGAAGAGCGTGAACCATGGTGGAATCCAGTTCTACAGTGGTGGCATTCGTGAAAAGGTGATGAAGCTTTATAAACTGGAATTCGAAATTCGCAGGGCAATACAGGCCCAGGAATTCGTATTGCTGTACCAGCCTATTGTGGATATTTCCAATGGAAATCGTGTTGCTGGTTTTGAAGCTCTGGTTCGCTGGAATCAGGCTGAACGTGGTGTGATTTCTCCGGCAGAATTTATCCCTATTGCAGAAGAGACTGGCTTGATTATTCCTATGGGTGCCTTGATCCTCCGTATGGCTTGCATGCAGGCTAAGAAGTGGGTGGACATGGGCTACAAGGATATTCAGGTGGCCGTAAACTTCTCTGCCAAACAGTTTGCTCTGGACAACATGGTGGAAGATGTAAAGCAGGTCCTCCAGGAAACTGAAATTAATCCCCGTAATTTGAAATTGGAAATTACGGAATACACCGCCATGTGCGAAGCGGAAAAGACCATTGAAATCATGAAGGCTCTTTCCGGTATGGGACTCCAGATTTCCATTGACGACTTCGGTACGGGTTACAGTAGCCTTTCTTACCTGAAGCGTTATCCGATTCATACCTTGAAGATGGATAAGTCCTTCATCGATCATGTGGCGGATGACGAAGAAGATGCTTCCTTCGCACGCATGGTGGTGGGTATCGCTAAGAGTATGGACCTGGACCTTATTGCGGAAGGCGTTGAAACGGAAGAACAGCTTGAATTTTTAAGAAACGAAGGCTGCCGCCTGATTCAAGGTTTCTACTTCAGCAGGCCCTTGACGCCCGACGACGCTCTGGAGTATATGAAGGAACATTATACTCCCGCTACAGTAAATGCTTAAAACAAAAGGGCTCGCTATCGCGAGCCTTTTTCCATAAGCAATTAGGTTGAATATATTAACATCGTTTGAGTAGGGAGTTTACTCCCACCCAAACATAAAAGACAAGCTGAATAGGCTTATGCCTATAAAGGCGCAGTCTTTTGTTGGGGTTCCAAGGGGTGAAACCCCTTGCGTCTTTATACTCCGTAACACTTCCTAGTGTTCTCCCTGCATTGCCTGTAGAGTTCTTCTATAGGAATCTTTTTAATATCCGCAAGCATTTGCGCGGTATAGGGTATAAATCCGGAATGGCACGTTTTCCCGCGGTGTGGAACTGGGGCCATATAGGGGGAGTCCGTTTCCAGAAGGATCTGGTTGTAGGGTACCAGCATGGCGGCGTCTCGAACGTTCTGTGCGCTCTTGAAGGTCACGATGCCAGTAAATCCGATGAACACGTTGGCGTCTAGTGCCAGAAGTTCTTCTACAAATTCGGGAGTGCCTGTAAAGCAGTGTACGTGGATATTGCAGTCGTGTAAATCGGCGTTCCGTAAAATCGCAAGAGCGTCTTCATCTGCTTCTCTCAAGTGGAAAACTAGGGGCTTTCCTGACTCGATACCAATCGTCAGCTGCCTCTCGAAAAGTTTGCGCTGGTCCGCCTTCTTGTCGGCTCCGTAGTGGTAATCCAGGCCAATTTCCCCGCAGGCCACGCACTTGGGGTGCTTGAGAAGTCCGGAAATTCGGGCTTCGTCTTCCGGGGTGGTTACGCTTACGTATTCGGGATGGATTCCAAAGGCTCCATAGACGAAGTTGTATTTCTCGATCAGTTCCACACCGCGGTCCAGGTCCTTGGGGTCGCAGGCCACATGGATAAATGCCTCCGGCATTCTCACATTGGGGTCCGGTGCGTCGGACTTGGAACTGCTCCAGCTCTTTTGGCTGCTTAGGTCGGGGATAGGGTAGGATGCGTCCACTCGGGCGGCATCCGTTGCGGCCTGCAGGCGTGCAAACAAATCGTCTAGTTTTTCGCCAGAGTATTCCTCGTAGGCATCCAGATGGCAATGGGAATCGATAAACATAATTTTTAGGGGTTAGGGGATTTTAGAGGCTAGGGTCTAGGGTCTAGGGGATTTTAGGGGTTAGGGGCTAGGTTCTAGGGGTTAGGGCGTCTGGATGTGAGTGTTTGTGATTTCTAGATAGTTTCATCTTTAATTGTTCTTACGGAGTATTCTCGACATCCCTAGTTTCTAGTCTCTCTACCCTTTAATCTCTAGCCTCTAATTTCTAATCTCTAGTAACTCACTTCCACGATTTCGTAGGTGATGGTGCCGCGGGGGGCCTGGACTTGAACCTGTTCACCCTGTTTTTTGCCCATAAGGGCTTCTCCCACGGGGGATTTCATGCTGATTTTGCCCTGGAGAGGGTCGATTTCCTTGTCACCCACAATCTGGTAGGTCTTTTCGCGCTTGGTCTTGATGTCTTTCAGCTTGATGGTTGCGCCAAAGCGGATGGAACCGTCGTCGGATGCCATGCTTTCCACGACTTGCGCACCGTCCAGAATGCGGTCCAGCTCGCGGAGGCGGCGGTCAATTTCACGGACTCTCATGCGGCCGTAGGTATAGGCGGCGTTTTCACTGCGGTCCCCTTCGGCAGCGGCTGCCTGGACCTGGTTGATCATGGCGGGGCGCTCCACATACTTGAGCTGTTCCCACTCGGCCTTGAACTTCTCGAAGCCTTCTTTTGAAATAAGGTGTTTCATACCCTAAATGTAGAAAAATACACTGTCCCTTGTAAATTTTTGCTATCTTTGGCTTTGTATGAGCGTATTGGATAAGCTACCTAAAAGAAGGCGGGAATCGAAGTATAAGCGATTGAGTCGCATTTACTACAATCGCATGTTCCCAAAGAATCAGGACGCTATCCGTGTAGCCTGGTCTGTCTTTGCAGGCGTTTTTATCGGAATTTGGCCTACCATCGGCGTAGCGATTATTCTGACGGTAGCATTCTGTGCTCTTTTCAAGTTGCCTAAGGTTCCTGGGGTGGTATCCTCCTTTGTGGCCAACCCCTTTACCCAGTTTGGCATTTTTTACCCGTCCGGATATTTTATCGGCTGCAAGATTGTTAATCCCGATAAGATTAATTTTGACTTCCTGTCGGAAATGGAAGGGCTTTCTTTCAAGAACTGCGTAACGGTCGTCAAGAACTTGGCGCTGAATGCTCCGGACCATTTAATCGCCTTCCTTATTGGCATTACCATCGTGGCTGCCATTGGTGGCGTTATCTTTTTCTTTCTAGCTTATTTCGTTGTGAGTCACCGTCGAAGAAAGTGGATCGCCAAGAAGAACGGTTTTATTCACAACCTGATTTCAGAAGACGAAGTTTTAATCAAAGAATCACGCAACAAAGGAAAACCTATGATGCACATCTACCCGTTCAAGGCCCTTCGCCCGGTTGATCCCGCCGAAGCCAAGAACATCTCCGCTCTCCCGTACGACGTGATGAACCGCGCTGAAGCCAAGGAAATGGCTCAGGGCCTTCCTCACTCCTACCTCCGCGTTACCCGTTCCGAACTGGAACTGGACGACAACCTGGATGCATATGATCCCAAGGTTTATGCACACGCTCGTGCAAACCTGGACAAGATGATTGCTGATGGCGTTATCGCTTACGACAAGAAGGATTGCCTCTACATTTATCGCCAGACCATGAATGGTCGTGAACAGTACGGTCTCGTTTGCTGCGTTCCGGCTGCTGACTATTTCGATGGCACCATCAAGAAGCACGAACTTACCCGCGCCGACAAGGAAGAAGACCGTCTCCGCCACGTTCTCGGCACCAACGCCAACACCGGTCCGGTGTTCCTGACCTACCGCGACGAAGGTCAGTTCGCATTGCTGGCTGACGTGATCAAGACTGCTCCCACCTATGACTTCGTTACCGAAGCTGATGGCTTTGGCCACACCGTGTGGGTTATCGAAGACGACGCTAAGATTGCCGCTATCCGCAAGGCTTTCGAAGCTGTTCCCGTTAGCTACATCGCGGACGGTCACCACCGTAGTGCTGCAGGCGCTCGCGCTGCAAGCTTCCGCGCTGAAGAAGCCAAGAAGGCTGGCACCTACACTGGTGAAGAAGAATTCAACCGCTATCTCGCAATCCTGTTCCCCAGCACCCAGCTGAAGATCCTGGACTACAACCGCGTTCTCAAGTCTCTGAACGGCCGTACTCCGGAACAGCTCATGGCTGAAATGGAAAAGGTTTTCGACATTGCTCCTCTCGCAGAAATGCAGAGCCCGGCAAAGCAGAACCAGGTCAACTTCTACATGGGCGGCAAGTGGTATGCTTGCACCTTCAAGGCTCAGTACTTGAAGAATCTCGGCCCGGTAGACAGCCTCGACGTGGCTCTCCTCCAGAAGCTCATCCTCAAGCCGCTCTTTGATGTGGACGATCCTCGTACCTCCAAGAACATCGACTTCGTCGGTGGTATCCGTGGTCTCGGCGAACTGGTAAAGCGCGTCGATAGCGGCGAATGCACTTGCGCATTTGCTATGTACCCGACCACCTTGGATCAGCTCATGAACATCGCCGACGCTGGCGAAATCATGCCGCCCAAGAGCACCTGGTTCGAACCCAAGCTCCGCGACGGTCTCCTGGTTCATACCTTGGATTAATGCAGAAATAGAATCTGCTGAAGCTACCTTAAAACAGTAGCTATGCAAATAGGGAAGGCGTCTAGATTTCTAGACGCCTTTCTTGTATTCTTTAAGATAATCTGCGGGACTGATCCGCTAGTGACTGGAAGAACCTTATTTTTGATTGGATTCTTTTTTCATCACAGGCTTAGGTAATTTTGCGGGCTTAGTTTCTTTGGAAGTTTCTTCCTCGGGCTCTTCGCTGGAATTAAACCATTCCGTCACTGCATTTATGGCCTGGCTGAATGTTTCCGAAGCCAGTCTTGCTGCGGTCTGGATCTTTCTGATGGCAGGAACGATGACTCCGTTCTGGATTTTGGTGGGTGTTTCCATAATGCTTCCAGAGATTTTGTCCGCTGTCACATAACCGGACTCACGAGAGTCGGGGCAGTGGTCTCCTTTACTGCACACCAGATAGTAGCAGTCGTCCTCGATGACGATGGTGGTGATGGGCTCGATGATTTCTTCCACCACTTGAGTTTTTGTCGTGTCTACAGATTCCTGGGCTATGGAATCCTGTTTGGCGATTGAATCCTTGTGAAGAGAGTCTTGAGTCAGGGTGTCCTTGGAAATTGAAGGTGCCTGGGGAATGATTTTCTTGGTTCCGCGGAAAATCTTGCGTCTTAGGGAAATGGGGGCGTTTCCAGGTTCATCTTGACGAATCTGGGTTTCGATGAGGAAACGATCCTGCCAGGGAAGGAAATCTATTTCGTTCAAGCTGACCTGTCGATTGGCTATTTTTGTTGCGCCTACACGATCCAGGCCGATTTCATGTTCGCCTTGCCAAAGGGTTGTTTTTACGACAATATGCTGGCCTTTATCGCGGAGGTAGGCGATAACGTAGTCCTGTTCCACATCGTTTAAATCCTGGAATTGAAGGGTGTCACCGGCCTTCGGTACGTAAAAAGATCTACTCTGGATAAATGAATCTTCATTTTTCCATTTGAATTTTTTTCGTGGTGTCGTTACCTGACCTTTGTCGTTAATCTGGATTGTATCTCCGGGCTGGCCTAGGATTTTCCGGATCAAGTTTTCGTTGCCCGGCCTGCTTTCCAGTACGACATCGCCTTCTTTGAAGTTGATAAGGCAATTGGGAAGTTTGCACATCCAGATGACAGAACGCTCCTTGAAATCTGGAGCCATGGAGGTGTCCATGAGGCGCAGGGGAACAAAGGCGTAATAGCGAGCGACGCAGGATACTCCCAGAAAGACGAGAAGCACAAAGAACAGCGCAAAAACGTGCCGCTTGGAGTTTTTGCGGTGAAGTCTCTTCAGCTTCTGCTTCAGGGAGAATGCCATATGCCTTGTTCTTTCTGCTAACCCGATAGCGATTAGTCTTCGCCACCGCCAGAGGAATTATCAGAGAGGCTGAGCACAGCGAGGAATGCCTTCTGGGGCACTTCCACGGAGCCGATGCTCTTCATGCGCTTCTTACCTTCCTTCTGCTTTTCCAGGAGCTTGCGCTTACGGGTGATGTCACCGCCATAGCACTTGGCAAGCACGTCCTTACGGACAGCCTTTACGGTGCTTCTGCTGATGATCTTTCCGCCGATGGCACCCTGGATGGCCACGTCGAACTGCTGACGGGGAATGAGGTCCTTCAGCTTCACGCAGATGGCGTTGGCGTAGGTATGGGCCTTTTCGCGATGAATAATCACGGAGAATGCGTCCACCGGATCACCGTTCAAAAGAATGTCCAGCTTCACCAGGTTGTTCTGGCGGTAGCCCATGGGGGCGTAATCCAGACCTGCGTAACCGCGGCTCACGGACTTGAGACGGTCATAGAAGTCGAACATGATTTCTGCCAGGGGCAGGTTGTATTTCAAGATGCACTTGGTTTCGTCCAGGTATTCCATGGTCTCGAATTCGCCACGCTTTTCGTCGCAGAGAGTCATGAGGGCGCCCACGAATTCTTTGGGCGTAAAGATTTGAGCCTTTACATAGGGTTCTTCAATGTGGTCGTAGCGGCTGGCGTCGGGAAGCTTGCTGGGGCTTTCAATCTTGATCATTTCGCCATCGCTCATGTAGACGTGGTATTCCACGTTGGGAACGGTAGTGATGATGTCCACGTTAAATTCGCGGTCCAGGCGTTCCTGCACGATTTCCATGTGCAGAAGTCCCAAGAAGCCTGTACGGAAACCAAAGCCAAGTGCTTCGGAAGTTTCCGGTTCCCAGGTGAGGGCGGAGTCGTTCAGGCGCAGCTTTTCGAGGGCTTCGCGCAAATCCTTGTAATCTTCCGGATTGATGGGGTAGATACCGGAGTAGATCATGGGGAGGATATCCTTGTAGCCGGGCAGCGGTTCTGCGGCAGGATTTGCAGCATCGGTCAAGGTATCGCCGATCTTTACGTCGCTAATGGTCTTCACGTTGGCAAGCACATAGCCTACCATGCCTGCGGTCAGTTCCGGCTTGGGATCACGACGCATGCTGAAAGTACCCACTTCGGTGACCATGTATTCACCGCCGGTCTTCATCATGCGGATTTTCATGCCGGGCTTCAGGGTGCCTTCTACAATACGGATGTAGTTGATCACGCCGCGGTAGGAATCGTAGACAGAGTCGAAAATCAAAGCCTTCAGAGGCTTGTCGGATTCGCCCTGGGGGGCGGGGATTTCGTCTACGATCTTGTCCAGAACCTGTTCCACGTTCAGGCCGGTCTTTGCAGAAATGCGGGGAATCTTATCCGGGTCGTAACCCAGCAGGTCGCCAATCATCTGGGCGAAATGGTCGGGCTGAGCGCCCGGCAAATCTACTTTGTTCAAAACGGGAATGACTTCCAGGTTGTTTTCGATAGCCAGATACAAGTTAGAGAGAGTCTGGGCTTCGATGCCCTGGCTTGCGTCCACCACCAGGATGGCACCTTCGCATGCGGCCAGGGAACGGCTCACTTCGTATGTAAAGTCCACATGCCCCGGGGTGTCGATCATGTTCAGGATGTATTCCTTGCCGTCCCGTTCGTACACCATACGGATGGCATGTGCCTTGATGGTAATGCCGCGTTCGCGCTCCAGGTCCATGTCGTCCAGGAGCTGGTTCATCATTTCGTTCTTAGAAACTGTCTTGGTAAGCTCAATCATACGGTCTGCCAGGGTAGATTTACCGTGGTCGATGTGAGCGATAATGCTAAAGTTTCTGATATTGTCGTTTTGAGCCATATTGTCCCGTTATAATTTTTGCGGTAAATATAGAAAATGGTGCAAGAATGTTGGAAAAATGCGCTCTAATTGGGGGAGGGTTGACAATAGAACGTTTCTAAAAAATCTATATTCTGTTTACAAATTGAATCTTAAATACGATTACATAATAGGATCTATGAAAATCGTTAAAAAACTATTGTTTGCGGCTTTATTAAGCGGCCTTGTTTCCGTAAGCTGTGCAAAGGTCAAGACCTTTGATAAGGATTATTCCGGCATTAAGGAAATCGAAGCCACTATTCAAACCCACGAAGGAGAGATTGTCCTTTCCCTGGATTTCAAGTCCGCTCCCAACACAGTTGCGAATTTTGTAGAACTTGCGAATAGCGGGTTCTATGATGGCCTGACTTTCCATCGCGTCATTCCCGGTTTCATGATTCAGGGGGGTGACCCTAAAGGGAATGGACAAGGTGGCCCTGATTACACCTTCAAGGATGAATTCAGCAAGCTGACCCACGAGGAAGGTGTTATCTCCATGGCGAACCGTGGACCTAACACTAATGGCTCCCAGTTTTTCATCACCCAGACGCCGCAACACCACCTGGACGGAAAGCACTCTGTCTTTGGTAAGGTCATTAAGGGTCTGGATGTGGTCTGCCGTATCGAGCAGAACGATCCCATTATAAACATCAAAATTGTGGAAAAGAAGTAACCTATGAGTTCTAAGAAAGCATCGACAAAGGAAACCAAGACTGCTGCTAAGAAGCCTGCTGCAAAGCCCGCTTCCAAGGCCGCAGCAAAGCCTGCAAAGGCAGCTGAAAAGAAGCCTGCCGCAAAGGCTAAGGCTCCTGAAAAGAAGCCCGCAGCAAAGACTGCCACCGCTAGTGCAGCCAAGAAGCCTGCACCTAAGGCTGCTGCAAAGGAAACCAAGGTTACCGCAAAGGCAAAAACTGCTGCAAAGGTTGTTGCAAAGCCTGCACCTAAGGCTGCTGCAAAACCTGCCAAGAAGGAAGCTCCTGCAAAGGCTGCACCTAAGGCCGCCGCAAAGCCTGCACCTAAGGCTGCAGCAAAGCCTGTCAAGAAGGATGCTCCTGTAAAGGAAGCTCCCAAGGCCACAAAGTCCGTTAAGGAAGTGGAAGCCAAGGCTAAGGCCAAGGCTGTAAAGGCTGCAGAGAAGCCTGTAGAGAAACCGGTTGAAAAGGCTTCTGCAAAGGCTTCCAAGGCTAAGGCTCCCAAGCAGGATGTCGCCACTGAAGTTGAAAAGGTTGTTGAAGCCGCTCCTGTAGAAACTGCTGCAAAGAGTAAAAAGGTAAACGACGCTGAAACTAAGGTTGCAAAGGAAGGGAAGCCTGCTAACGATTACGATTATGCAGTCCTCCTGGAAGGCGTAAAGAAACTGTCCAAGTCTATCATGTTCGTCGAAGTGGATGAACAGGAAGACCGTTCCAACAAGAAGAAGATGTCTTCTGAAATGAAGAATCTGGAAATGAAGCCCACCGCTTCTATCCGTCGTAAGAGTTCTCTTGCTGAAGAAACTCAGGAAGAATTGACCGAACGTATCTTGAAGGAACTGGAAGAACAGAATCTTGCCTTCGAACGCGAAGCTGCGACCCAGATGTGTACTCGTTGTAACCGTAACCTTGTGTCCCCGGAATTCTGGGTGGACAAGCACCTGGGCTACTGCGAAGAATGCGCTATGATCCTTAAGCTTGGCCAGTCCAAGGAAGCCCGTAAGGTGGAATACCAGCTGGGCGCCCTGGGCGGTGACTCCCTGGACGAAGAAGATGATGAAATCATGGGTCCGGATGCAGACGATCTGAAGGAAGCTGAAGAAGATCTCGCCGATATGGATGATTAAGGACTCGCTTTGCGAGTCTACTAATGAAGCTGCGCTTACGCTCGCTTAAAGGCGGGCGGGGCCCAAGCTCGGAGTTGCGAAGGCCGCACGGGCCCCTCCCGCACCCTCCCCATCCTAGGCCGACGCGCAAGCAGGTTAGAACATTATCGCAGAAAAAACTTCTTTTTAAAAAGATTGTTTCTGCAAAAAAAAAGAAAGACGGGTTTTGGCCCGTCTTCTTTTGTTTTAAATGGTACAAGTTTTTTAGATAAACTAGAAACTAGTTGATCTTGCGCATGACGCCGATGACGCGACCTGCGATGGAGAAATCCTTATCCTTTTTGACGATGATGGGACTGTAGGTCGGGTTGGCGGGGCGCAGTTCCACATGGGTGGGGGCCGGATGGTAATACTTGACGGTTGCTTCGTTATCCACCTGGGCAACGATGATTTCACCGCGATCAGCAGTCTTCTGCTGACGGGCAAATACCAGGTCGCCATCAAAGATTCCTGCGTTGATCATGGAGTCGCCCTTCACGCGGAGGGCGAACACGTCGGTACGGCAAGCCAGGAAGTCGCGGTCAATGGTGACGGTGCCTTCCAGGTTCTGAACTGCCAGGATGGGAGTACCTGCGGCAACGCGACCGACGATAGGAATTTCGATAGTGTTGCTGGGGGCGATATCCTTGACTTCTTCGTTACCGTTGGCCACAATTTCGATACCGCGGCTCAGGCGGGGAGAACGGTTGATGTAACCCTTCTTGATGAGGGCTGCAAGAATGGAGCGAACGCCATTGGTGGAGGAAATTTCGAAATGGTTGCCGATTTCGCGGACGGTAGGCGGCATACGATTTTCCTTGGAATACTTCTTGATGTATTCCAGGATTTCTTCCTGACGCTTGGTCAGTTCCTTGCGGGGGCTTGCGTCGCTATAAGTATCGTTTTCAACTTCGCGATCGAAAGCGGGACTGATAATATTCGGTTTTTCCATCTTGTACCTCGTTAATTTTTTACGATAATAAATATAGTGCACTCTTGGGCAATTGTCAATACTTTCACTGCACAAAAAGTAACTTTTTTGTTTTTGTCGACTTGACTTCAATTTTATGTTTCTATCTTTGCTTTTATGGATTCACTTTCTGAATTTTTAACTTTTACCCATTCTCCGTCTCTGTCCCTGTTCAAGAATGTCCAGGGCGAATCCATTCACGTCAATGGGACTACCATTCCGGTGGCAGCCATGATGGTGGCTGTCCGTTTCCAGCAGAAACCGGAACACATCCTGATTATTGCAAAAGATTACAAGAGTGGGGAATCCTGGGTCGAAAATTTGGAAAGCATGGTAGGGGAGGACTTTGTACGATTCCTGCCCTCCATCGGTCTTAAGCCTTACGAAAAGAAGGTCCCTTTCGAAGGTGTCCTGGAAGAACGCCTGAAATTCTTTAGGGATCTGGAACGTAACGAATCTCCCTTCATTACGGTTTGTCCTTTGGACGCATTCCTCATGAGGCTGCCTGCTCCGGGATCCGTCATGAAGAATTCCCGCACCCTGAAAGTGGGTGACGTGTTTGAACCTTCCACATTGCGCCCCTGGCTGATGGACCATGGCTTTGTGGAGCAGCCTGTGGTCAGCGGTGTCGGGGAATTCTCCATCCGCGGCTGTATCGTTGACGTCAACTGCCTTCTGTACCCGCATCCCATCCGAATTGAATTCTTCGGTGACGAAATTGAATCTATCCGAAGCTTTGATATTTTCAGCCAGCGTTCCGTGGAAAAGATGAATTCCGTACAGCTTTTCCCTATGGGAGAATTTGTAATCCCGGAAAGGGAACTGGCGACCTATAATGGCGAAAACGCAGGACTTTGGTGGAAGCGCGGTAAGTACGAAAAACTGGACTATACGCTGCTGGACTATTTGCCTAAGGCCCCGATTGTTTTTGAAGAGCTTTCCGTACTTTCCGAGACGGCAACCAAGTACTTCTTCAAATGCGAAAATGACTTTCAGGAATTGCGTCAGATCGAAAGCGATACGATCCCTCCTAACGAAATCTGGCTGAAGATGGGGGAGGTTTCCAAGGGCTTTATGGGCCGCGCATCCATGGACTTGACCCGAGTCAACGTGGAAGATGGAAACTGGCATGACTTACATTGCAGGGTCCAGGATTTTTCTTCCAACGGCACGGATGCTGTTGCGAAGCAGATTGAAGAATTTACGGCAGCGGGTGGCTCCGTCTATGTGGTCGCTCCTACGCCGGGCGGTATCAACCGACTGAAGCAGGTCTTTAGCGACCTTCCCATCGAAGAATATATTCAGGGAAATCTTTCCGAAGGTTTCTGGCTGGAAGAGGACAATGTCGCCTTCCTGACGGAAACGAGAATCTTTAACCGTCATTCCAATAAGACCCGCAAGAGAAAGGTGTCCGGCTCTGTTTCCGGAGCCTTGATGATCGAGTCCCTCAATCGCGGGGACTTTGTGGCCCATGAAGATCATGGCGTAGGTAAGTACCTGGGCCTTGTCCGTGTGGAAGTGAATGGCGGTATGGTGGACTGTGCCCTCCTGGAATACGAAGGTGGCGACCGCCTGAAATTCCCGGTAGCGGATCTCCAGAAGATTGAACGTCTGGACCACGGAGAGGAACCTCCTAAGCTTGACAAGCTAGGCGGCAAGAGTTGGGAAAACCTGAAGAAGCGTGTGAAGCAGAAGGTTATCCAGATCGCCCGCGACCTGGTGGAACTGTATGCTAAGCGCGAAATGATCGAAGGTTTTGCGTTCCCTCACGATGGTAAGCTTCAGGTAGAATTCGAGGAAGCTTTTGAATACGAACCGACGCCGGACCAGGTAAAGGCTACTGCGGAAATCAAGCAGGATATGGAAAGCCGTCGTCCTATGGACCGTCTGGTCTGTGGCGATGTGGGGTTCGGCAAGACGGAAGTGGCAATGCGTGCTGCCTTCAAGTGCGTGGTCAGCAAGAAGCAAGTGGCCCTTCTGGTACCTACCACCATTTTGGCCGCCCAGCATTACGAGAACTTCATGGACCGCTTCGCAGGTTTTGGCGTGAATATCGCACTTGTGAATCGATACAAGACTGCCAAGGAAAAGAAGGATATTTTCAAGCAGGCGGAAGAAGGTAAAATCGATATCCTCATAGGAACTCACGCACTGCTTTCCGAAAAGAACAAGTTCAAGGACTTGGGCCTTCTCATCATCGATGAAGAACAGAAGTTTGGCGTGAAGCAGAAGGAAAAACTCCGGGAGTTGCGCCTTACGGTGGACTCCCTCAGCATGAGTGCTACGCCTATCCCTCGTTCCCTCCATTTGAGTATGACAGGTGTCCGCGACATCTCCCTCATAAACACTCCGCCTATTAACCGCCTCCCGGTGGAAACCACCCTCATGAAACGTGATGATGAGGTCATCAAGAATGCCATTCTGGATGAACTTGCCCGTGGCGGCCAGGTGTTTATCGTCAACGATCGCGTTCATAGCATTTACACTCTGGCAGACGAAATCGAGGCACTGGTTCCTAACGCCACCATCGGCGTGGCTCATGGCCAGATGGATGACCGCGATCTTGAAAACGCCATGGACGCTTTCCTGTCCAAGAAGTTTGATATCCTGATCAGTACCAGCATTATTGAATCCGGTTTGGATGTTCCCAATGCGAACACCATCATTATCATGAATGCCCATCACTTTGGCATAAGCCAACTGTACCAGATGCGCGGTCGTGTGGGGCGCAGTAGTGTTCTGGCGAAGGCCCTCCTTGTGGTTCCTGCGAAGCACGAAATTTCTGCGGAATCCATGCGTCGCTTAAAAGCTCTGGAACAGTTTACGGATTTGGGTAGCGGCTACCAGCTGGCCATGCGGGACCTGGAAATCCGTGGCGCAGGTAACCTGCTGGGACAGGAACAGCATGGTTTCATTGCGGAAGTGGGATTTGAAACCTATGTCCGTCTGGTGAAGGAAGCGGTGGAAATGCTTCGTGGCGGTCCTGTGGAAAAGCCAATCCAGACTCGTGTGGAATTGGGCGTGGACGCCTACCTGCCGGAAGACTACATTCAGGATGGTCTTACCCGTATCGATATGTACCAGCGCATTGCACGCATTACCCATACGGATGAAATCCAGAGTATTGCCCAGGAACTGGAGGACCGTTTCGGTCCTGTTCCCGATGCCGCAAAGATGCTCCTGCTGGTAACGGAAGTGGGGCTCCTTGCAGGTCGTCTGCGTATTCAAGGCCTTGTGCAGCGTAAGGGAATGCTGGCGGCCACCTTCGTGGAATTCCCGCCTCCCGATGTTCGCATCATCAGTGAGATGTATGGCTTGGCTTTGTTCCCCATGCGCATCCTTGCCGGATCTCCCATGCAGGTCATTATCGAACTGGGGAAGGGTACCCCGAAGACTCTGGCGGAAAACGCCCTCAAGCAGTTCCGTTCCTTCGCCGTCATCAAGGCTCAGGCGGCAACCATCCAGCCGAAGAATCCCCTGCTGGCTGGCATTGGCGAGAAGAAGAACTAACCGGAAATGTCATGCTGGCGAATGTCTTTCAAACCGCCGTCATGCTGACGAATGTCAGCATCAGCTTTTCTATTAGGTGTTTTTCGGGTTTATGGCTTTGTAATTGTTTTGAACCGCTTCAAGTTGCTTGATGATTTCATCAGGCGAGTTGCCGAACTTTTCTGCAAAGCTTTCGTCGGCGTCGGTTTCGAAACGTACCTGTTGGGCGGGGATTTCCTGGATCGCTGCCACCGTAGATTTCTTGCGGAAGGAGTCTGCGTGTAGGCTGAACAGGACTTGCGGCCCAAGCGCTTTCAGTGCAGACTTGACTACGGAAACGTCTCCGCCAAAGCGATGGAGGACAACCGGACGGTCATGCTGCTTGGCATTGGAGGTGCAATTCTGGAGGATACGCAGGATTCTTGAGTAATCCCCGACGCAATGAACGTGCAGGGGACGGTTCAGTTCCTGCGCCAGTAGGACTTGCCTTTTAAATACTTGCTCCTGGGTGCCTGCGGGTTCATACCCTTCAAAGCGCTTGTCCAGTCCGCATTCTCCCACATCCGTGTCTGGATTGGCTCGGAGGATTTCTTCCAGTTGCGAGAAGTTCCGATCTGTCATTTTCGATGCCACCATGGGGTGGATGCCGAATGCATAATGGGCGTCCTGCCCCTCGTCCATCAGTTCAAGGGTCTTTTCCCATTCCCAGGGTTCACAGGCGATGGTGTTAAAATTCACTCCGGCGTCCAAAAGTCCCTTTGCCAAGGCTCGGGAGGATTCAAAACGGGCGAGATGGAGGTGAAAATCGAACATGGGTTACAATATAGCCATGAAAAATTCAATAAATCAGGCGAAAAATCAATTTTCATCTTGTTTTTCCAAGTAAAAAAGCCTAATTTAAGGACATCAATTTTATTTTCACCAGAAAGGAGTTTTTCTAATGCGCGATCTTTTGGAAAAGGTTTTGAACAAGGGTCTTAACGTGTCTTTCTCTCAGGAAGCTGGCTTCGCCATCATCCGCATCACCAAGGGTGAAGAAGTTGTAGCAAGCTGCAGCGTTGGCTCCTCCGACTTCCGTTCCAGTGTCGAAGACTCCCTCCAGTCCCTTATCATGGAACTGGACCGCAAGGGCTTCTAATACCTACGAGAATGATGCCGCTAGCCCCAAGCGCTAGTGATTAAAGAAGCGAGATCGCAAAAGCGACCTCGCTCTTTTTATCCAGAAAAATTCCTTCAAGTACGTACTTTCATCCACAGAAAATCGCGAGCAAATGCTGATACTCTAGAGATGAACTGCGAACGGTCTGTGAATAAAAAGTCCTCGGTAAAAACCGAGGACTTTTTATGAGAGTGAGCGTAAATCGTAGGTTCTATACCTGACGTACTACGCGAACGGTCTCTTAGTTGATGCGGCCAACCAGGTTGCCGGAGAGCATGTAGTCTCTGGTGGAACCGAAGTTGTGGAAGCCAGCAGACAGGCTGAAGCGGTCGGTGAAGGCCTTTTCGATGTAGAATGCACCGAGAACGTCCTTAACGTGCTTCTGCTTAGCGCTTACGCCGTAACCGCATTCTGCACGGTCCTTAACGTATTCAGCTTCGAGAATGATACGGTCCACAACCTTGGTGAAGATTGCGATACCACCGGTCACCGGCAGGTTCATTTCGTTAGAAGCGTCCATCAAGGCTGCTTCAGCAAAGATGCCGAAGTTTGCATTGAGGGGGAGGTTGAACTTGGCGGAGATGTTGTGCTTGATTTCTGCATCGGCGTCATAGATGGCGTCGAACAGGTTTGCACGGTATGCCAACTGAACCTTCAGGCCTTCCAGACCTTCCAGACCGTGGAAGTTGAATGCTGCACGGAGGTCACCCTTGTTCAGGTTAGAAGAACCGCTGATTAAGGAGAGGTACATGTCCAGGTTGTCAGAGGGGGTGAAACCGAACTGCAACTGGTTTTCAGACTTCTGGGTGGAGAGGAAGCCGTTCAGGTAACCATCGATGTAGCCACCGAAGTAGTCACCGCTCTTGTCGGTGTTGTCCCAACGACCCACCTTGAAGGTGAAGTATTCGGTACCCTGCTGGGCCCATGCTTCATCCAGGGAGAAGTAGTCGGCTACATCGTTGGAGTTGGTGCGGATAGCTTCGCGCTTTGCCTTCTTGGTGTCGTAGTCGCCGGTAGAGAGGTCGCCAGGATAGAATGCGATGCCGATCTTACCCTTGAAGTCGTCGGTTTCGGCGAGGACAGCGAAGTTTGCTTCGCCGTTCCACACTTCGAAGTTGTCGCCCAGGTCGTCATTTTCGCTGGTCCAGAAAGTCTTGCCTGCTTCCAATTCGAAGTCAGCGTTGATGTCGAAGTTAATCTGGTTAACAGACATCACAGCGTTTTCGATCATCTTCTTTTTCTTGCGACGCTTCTTCTTCTTGGGCTGGTCGTTGGTAGTAGCTGCTGCAACTTCTTCGGTTGCTGCGGGAGCTGCTTCTACTGCCGGTGCTGCTTCAGCTGCGGGAGCTGCTTCTGCAACCGGTGCTTCAGCTGCGGGGGCTGCTTCTGCGACAGGTTCGGCTGCAGGTGCGGATTCAGCAACCGGTGCCGGTGCTGCGGCTTCTGCTGCCGGGGCAGGTGCAGCTGCTTCAGCTACGGGTGCCGGTGCGGCTGCGTTAGCGGCGGGAGCTGCTTCGGGTGCTGCTGCCGGTGCAGCTTCTGCTGCGGGGGCTGCATTCTGAGCATAAACTGCTGCTGCCAGAACGCAAGATGCGAGGAACATTTTTTTCATATTAAGGAACTCCTTTCACTAATTCCACAATCAAATTGTAGTAAAAAAATATTCACGAAGGGAAAAAACATCATTAAAAAGCTAATTTTAGGCCCAAGTGAGGTTGATTTTGAGAAAAGTTCTTATTTGTGCCCTGTTTATTTTGTCCACATTCGCTTTCGGACAGGAAACTCTTACTGTTTTTCGTAAATACCAGAACGTTGTTGATGAATCCAATCCGGCAGGATCCCTGATCGTTTCCGACTGGATCAAGGAATTGCCTCCTCCTCAGGATTCCGTCAAGAAGTCTAGAATCGTAAAAGATACCGTCTATGTCATGAAGAAGGGCAAGAAGGTTTACGACAAGAAGGGCAAGCCTAAATTCAAACTCAAGAAGAAGAAGGTATACTACTGGGAACCTGTGGAATCCGCTGAACCTCCCAAGTATCTTCCCATCCAGTGTAAGCTGGGCGACGAACTCTGGGTCAAGCGTGCTGATCTCGCCCGTTTCAAGCAGGCCTCCCAGGACCTGAGTGGTGTTTATGCTTCCACTACTGGTACCGTGACTTTGAAGAAGTCTCCTACAAACCCTCGTCTCTTTACAATTGTCATCCAGAACGGTCCTTTCGGCAACCGTGCTGAATTTGAAGCTAGTAACGTGGAAGCCCGTGAATCCAATGGCAACATCCGCCTTTCCTATACCGAAGAAGATTGCACCGTGGACATTGCCCTGGTGAACCGTAAGGTGAAGGTGGCACAGCGTGGCTGTAACGACTATAACGTAGGCTCCTACACCCTGGAAGGCGATTACAATACCTTCAAGGGCAACCGCCGCGTTACAGAGACCTTTAATTTCCCGGAACAGTCCTTCACTTACAAGAAGTTCAAGTGGTGCGACAGTGGCTTTGATTCCTGCAAGGAAGAGAAGGATGAAAACGGCAAGGTGACCATCACCTGGAGTAAGGGCGGTAATGGTTTCATCGAACGTAAGGCTGGCGACGAAGTTCATACCTATCGTCCCTTCGAAAATGTCATTCCTCACAAGCGTGACTTCTACAAGGGTGAAAAACCCCAGGTTATCAAGACGAAGCGTACCGACATTAGCGGTGAATGGTGGCTGTGGTATTTCTATCCCAAGGCTGAACGCTTCAGGATGGTCCGTGCTGGCATGCGTGAAGACATTGCCCAGATGGAAATTTACGAGTAATTGAATCCGCTGGATCCCTAGTCCCGTATTTATGAACAAGGCCATAGAAAAGTCCCGTATTTTATTCCTGGATACAAGCGCTGTGGTGCGTCTCCTGCAGATGCATCCGGACTACTATCCCGTGGTGTCCGAAGTGCTGGACTATGCCTACGAAAAGAACATTACCCTGCTGGCATCTTCCGTTACCTTGTTCGAACTCTCCCAGAAAGCCTGTGTTGCGGGGGAGGGGGTTCTTGCCCGCCAGTACCGCGAGTTCTTCGAGCATTCTTCCAACGTTAAGTTGTGTGATGTAAATGGCGAAATCGCCGTGAAGGCTGCGGAACTTTTTGCAGCCGCTAACCGTACCAACCACAAGCTGACCGAAGCGGAATCCATCCGTCTAGCCACCGCATTTATAAACGGCGCAGACTGCATTCTGACTGAAAATGAAAACTTCGCCAATGCCACGGATATTCCTGTGGTGACGTTGGACGAAGTGTAAATACTTTTTCTACATTTAGCTCCGTAAATTTATTGGAGCTAATATGCCTAACTATTCTACCGTTATTGGTCTCGAAATCCATTGCCAGCTCGCTACCAAGACAAAGATGTTCTGCGGTTGCGAAATTGAAGTGAACACCAGCCCCAACAAGCACGTTTGCCCGGTTTGCCTCGGTATGCCCGGTGCCATGCCTGTTCCCAACAAGAAGGCTGTGGAATATGCTATCCGCCTGGGTCTCGCTCTCAACTGCGAAATCGACCTGAACGCCATGTGGACCCGTAAGAACTATTTCTACCCGGACCTTCCCAAGGGTTATCAGATCACCCAGACTGGTGGTCTTCCGGTATACGACCATCCCATCTGCAAGAACGGCTGGCTGGAAATCATCAAGGCTGACGGCACCAAGAAGCGCGTGGGCATTACCCGTATCCACATGGAAGAAGATGCCGGTAAGCTCATTCACGACATGAGCCCCACCGATTCTCACTTCGACGCAAACCGCTGCGGTACGCCCCTTTGCGAAATCGTCACGGAACCGGATATCCGTAGCCCGGAAGAAGCGGTTCTCGTTCTCAAGAAGATCAAGCAGACTCTGGAATACACCCGCGTTTCCAATGCAAACATGGAAAACGGCAACATGCGCTGCGACGGTAACATTTCGCTGCGCGCTTCCGAAGACGCTCCCTTCGGCACCCGTGCAGAAATCAAGAACTTGAATAGCTTCACCAACCTGGAAAAGGCCTTGAACGCTGAATACTACCTGCAGTCCGCCACTCTGGACGCTGGCAAGGAAGTGGAGCAGTGCACCAAGCGTTACGACCCCAACGCCGACAAGACCATCGTCATCCGTAGTAAGGAAGACGCTCACGACTATAAGTACTTCCCGGAACCGGACATGGTACGCCTCGTGACTGATCCTGCCTTCGTGGAAGAAATCCGTCGCACTCTTCCGGAACTGCCGGACGCACGTCGCGCACGCTTTATGAGTGAACTTGGCGTTTCCGAATACGACGCACAGGTGCTGACTGACGATCGCGACATCAGCGAATGGTTTGATGCCGCTTCCAAGAACTGCAAGAACGGCAAGGTTCTGGCCAACTGGGTCATTACCGAACTTCTGGCCAAGATGAAGGATCTGGAAGGTGGCCTCGAAGCTCTCAAGATCAAGCCGGAACAGCTCTGCGCTCTGGTGAACCTCATCGAAGACAAGACCATCAACGGTAAGATTGCAAAGACCGTCTTCGCCGAAATGTTCGAAACCGGCGACGATCCTGCAAAGATCGTGAAGGACAAGGGCCTGGTCCAGGTGGCTGACACTGGCGCTATCGAAGCTATCGTCCGCGAAGTCTGTGCTGCAAACGCTGCCCAGTTCGCTGAATTCAAGGCCGGTAAGGTTGCGCTGAAGGGCTTCCTGGTGGGTATGACCATGCGCAAGTCCGGCGGTAAGGCAAACCCCGCCATGGTGAACGAAATCCTCGACAAGCTGGCCGCCGAATAATCGTTTTTCGCAGAAGAAGAACGTTGCGCAAGGCTCTCGGCATTCTCGCTTTTGCAATCGCCTGCGTCGCACTGACGCCGGCGGTTTCATTTGCAGCAGTGACATCCAACACGACAGCAAGTCGCTGCGATTCCTTAAACATCAACACCGTGAATATGAGTGATGAGGAAATCGCGGAAGTGTGTGGACTCGACTCGGCAAAGCTTGCTCAAGGTCCTAGCCTGCAGGAATTGAATGAAGAGAACCCCAGCTACATCAAGCGCGAGTATAACCATAAACAGCAGGTGGTAGTTGGAAGTGTGGTGATGCTATGCGTTGCGCTAGCGATGGTGCTGATGAACAATTATAACCCGAAAAGGTAGTGAGGTATGAGGTCGCACCTTGCGGTGCTTTGAGGTGTGAGGTCTAGTTATTTTTGAGCGTAGTTATGTTGTGTAATAGCCTCATACCTGAAAGGGAACGGTAGTGACCGACCTCAAAGCGAAGCGACCTGAAAATTTTTTAACAAGAGGTACAATATGTCTTATACAGATGAAGCAAAAGAAAATTTCAAGGCTCTCGCCAAGAACCCGTATCCTGGTCGTGGCATCGTCCTCGGCACTAGCCCCGATGGCAAGTCCTTCGTGCAGGTCTACTGGATCATGGGCCGCAGCGTCAACAGCCGCAACCGCGTGTTCGAAATGGAACCGAAGACTGGCTTCATGAAGACCAAGGCTTTCGATGAATCCAAGCTCACCGACCCGCACCTCATCATCTACTATCCGGCTCGCCACACTGCAGATGTGCAGATCATTACCAACGGTGACCAGACCGATACCATCTACGACGCCATCAAGCTGGGCGGCACCTTCGAAAGCGCTCTTGCTACCCGTCAGTACGAAGATGACGCACCCAACTTCACTCCCCGTATTTCCGGTATCCACTACAAGAACGCTCAGCCGGCTTTGTACAAATTAAGCATTCTCAAGTCCCGCAACAACTGCGAAGACGCTGGCTGCGAACGTGCTACTTTCGAATTCGAAAAGGCTCTTCCGGGTCTCGGCCACTTCATCAGCACTTACGTGACTGATGGCAAGCCCATTCCTTCCTTCGAAGGCTCTCCGAAGCTCATGCCCATCTTCGACACAGCCGAAGAAAATCTGAAGAAGTACTGGAATGCCCTGGATAAGGACAACAAGGTTTCCCTGATGGTTAAGGTCATCGACCGCAAGACCTTCAAGGCAAAGACCCTGATCGTTAACAAAAATGCGTAAGCCGAGCGTCGCGGAAATGAGCTTGCTCATTTCCATGACCGAGGCTAGCATTTAGCCCGCGCAGCGGGCCAAAATAAGTAAGCCGAATGCTGCAAAATCATGCTTGCATGATTTTATGCCGAGGCTAGCATTTAGCCCGCGCAGCGGGCCAAAATAAGTAAGCCGAGCGTCGCGGGCCAAAATAAGTAAGTGATTTCTGAAAGTCATGCTGACGCAGGTCAGCATCGGATGTGCTCACTTTTGCTCGCTACGCGAGCCTAAGTTCGTCGGCTCGGAAATGCGAATGCAAGCATTCGCGCTTCTCTCGCCTCCTCATTGGCCCTCTTCGAGGGCATTCGCTTGCTTCGGTCATAGAAAATGTAAACATTTTCTGCGACACTCAGCTCACTATTTGCACTCGAAGAGTGCAATTCATTTGTCTCGGCAATAAGAGTAAGCAAGCTTACTCTTGCTGCACTCGACTTCATTCATTTTTCCACCACGTTTCCTAGAATGTGGTGGATTTTCTTTTTTCCGAAGAATGCGTCGGGGTTGCTTAGGTAATAGAAAATATGCTCCACCAGGGCTTCTGTGTTGAAGTCATAAGAGGGAAGGCGCAGCAAATAGCTTTCTGCGGAGTTGTCGAAAGCGAAAAATCGGATTTCTTCCGGAGTGTCCAGTTCCAGGAAGAGGCCTGCGATTTCGTCATTGACACAGACCCAGGGGATGGCTTCTGCAACACAGTTGGACTTCTTTGCCTGCTGAATCAGGTCCTTCAGCTTTTCCTTTTCCATATTGCGGGCACAGATTTCCACGTTGTGTTTTTCAACGGTCTTTCGGGCGATTTCCTTAAAATCCCAGGGGCTTGCATACTGGCTGTCCACAAAGGGATGGACCATCAAGCCGGATTCCGCAAGTCCTTCCATACGGTCTAAGGACCAGGAACTATTGTGGTAGGGGGAGAAGTAGTTCACTTCCGCATACCCTCTGGATTTGAGGAAACGGCCTAGTTCAAGTCCGGGCTTCTTCCCGAAGGTGGAGTTGAAGAACACCCAGTTATCCTTCTTGATAAACTGCTTGGGCACGGTTTCTTCGGGATGTTCCCACCACACGGCTACGGGAATCTTCGTGTTGGTGAAGTATTCCAGCAGGGGCTTAAACTTCTGCACCAGCAGGGTAGAGATGATAATGCCCACTGCGTTAGGGAAGTCCTGTATCCTGCAGGGGTTGCCGCTGCGGTCGAACAGTGCGGATGTTTCCTCGTTATAGCCCAACAGGATCAGCTTGTAATGGTTGTTACCTGCGGTCTTGTAGACAAATCGCAGGAAGTCCAATTCGCGTTCGCTTTCTGCTGTAAAACCGCCCCAGCTGTTACAGCGGGTCACGAATACGACCTGGCTTAGACATTGGCTCTGTTTCCCTTCGTCCTTCCGTTTGAAACTGTAGTGACGTCCAGATTTTGTCAGCACCCCGCTTTCCACCTTCTCGTTTAGGAACTTTCGTAAGGTATTCTGGGATACATCATAACGGATGGACAATTCCTTGCTTTGGGGGAGAGGTTGGGATAACTTGATATTTCCGCTTTCCAGGTCGCGATCGAACTTCTGGCTCAGCTTTTCCATGGTGGAAAGCCTGACCGTCGGGATATTGCTTGGCATAGGAATATTGCCCCAGAAGCAGCCTTTACCCTGTACCTTGCAAATGACATTATCCTGTGCTAGCTGACCTAAAGCGGATTGAACCGTACCGGAAGAGACGCCATAGGTCTTCATGATGGTACGGACGGAGGGGAGTCTGTCCCCATCCTTGTGATTTGTCTTTAACAGTGCCTGGACAATTATTTCTTTCACGAGTCCTAAGATAATAAAATGTCCCGAAATCAACAAAAAACCTGTACGGCTTACACCGTACAGGTTGGGTTGTTTGGGGTTGGAGTATCTTTTTACTTCAGGTCAAAGTCTACGCGGTAGTTGGCTGCACCAGCCTTGTTTACGCGTTCGCCCTTGGCGTTAAAGGTTCCACGGCTCTTCTTGTTCAGCTGGACTTCGTGCAGGTTCTTGATGGCGTCCGGGAGGACCTGCTGGCTGCTGGAGCTAGCGGGCTGCCAGGGGTTTTGCTGCTGGCTGCTGGAGCTAGCGGGCTGCCAGGGGTTCTGCTGCTGGCTGCTGGAACTTGCCGGCTGAGGCTGAGAATTTTCTTCGTTATCTACAGGAACCTGGCCGTTGAACATTTCCTGACCCTTTCTGGTAAGGGCGAGGATCAGCATGCCTTCCTTGGAATAAATATTGTTCTTGGTGAGGTCGACGCGGTTGCCATCAAAAGTCCAGTCGCCCTTGCCCCAGCGGGAGGCGTTAAAGGTGTCGAAGTTGTCGGTCCAATCCAAGGTGAAATCGGATCCATCGGGGCCCTTGCCCGGAGTGTATTCGTAACGCTTCACCCAGTTGATAAACTGGAAGACGGGGAGCTTGCTGTCGTCCCATGGGCCGACCCAGCCTGCATCTTCATGAGACCACAGGTTAAAACGGATGCCCTGCGGTTTGTTGAGTGCGGCAACCTGGTCCTGACCGTTCACGATCTGACTTCCCTTGACGGCCTTGCGAACTTCCTTGCCGTCCAAGGTCCAGCGGACATAGTCCGGAGTCCATTCCAGGCCATAAGTGTGGAATCCTGCGTTGGCTGCGGGACTTACAGTATGGTGTTTTTCGCTGGTGTTCTGGGCGCCGGCTTTGCCGGTGATGATATTGGACTGGAAACTGCCCGGATTCTTGCCCAAAACTTCGATGTCGATTTCCACCCAGGGACGACCGTCGGCAATTTCGGAACCATTGTTGTAGAGGAACATGGAACTCACTGTTCCAGAGATTGCTCCCATGTACATACGGGCTTCATACTTACCGTACAACCACTCTTCGTTGGAGTAAAGTTCTGCGCCGGAATATTGTTTGTTCTGAGCCATAACGGATACTGTTGCTACTGCGAGAAACGCTAGTGCTTTCTTGAGATTCATCTGTTCTCCTTTCTCGTACACCGGTATTAATTTATATACGCTTTTTTGGCTATACAATATTACTGGACGGAATAGTGTAATTACTGTATCGAATGAATCCGTGCTTTTTATTTACTATATTCGAAGCTCGATAAAAAAGCCTGAAAAAAAAGAAGACGTCTTAAAAAAGACGTCTTCCTCCTTACCCCTAATCTTATGCCTCAAATATACCTATGCTATGGGTTAATTGCCATAGCCCATATGGGCTATACTTAACTAGTTCTTGTGGGAATGGAATAGCCCGTGAAGCGTTCCAGCTCTTTTAATTCCCTTGCAGCTTTGTCTTTCTGACCCATTTGCTGATAGACCTGTGCCAGAACCTTTCGAGTGTTGATGCAAAGAGGATTGACCGTCAGGATGCCCTCCAGATAATCGATGGCCTCGTTCTTTTTTTCGATGAGGATGTTGTAGAGGGCGATGGTAAACATGGAATTTGTGGAATTAGGCGTTTCCCGCATAGTGGCACAGGCAATTTCCCCAATTCTCCGGGTGAATTCCTCAGGGGCCACCCAAAGTTTCTCAATGGCCAAGTAATAGGTGGAGGCCAGGATGCAGGATATATAGTCCTTATTGATTTCCGTCTGCAGCAGGATTTCCAGGATGTTCCTGTAGGTCTCGAAATCTTCCTTGCAAAGGTTTTCCATCTTTATGGAAGCATAGCTGGAGGCGTACCACCAGGCTGGAGAAACTTTCGGATGACGGATATATACTTCCGTTGCGGAAAGCTGCATGTGGCGGTAAAGCTGGATTGCGATTCTTGTGGCTAGAAGCGGTAATTGGTCGCTACTCTCAATTTTTTGCAGGGTGGACCAGAGCAAAGAGGAGTCATCCGCCTGGTGCAAAGTGATATGAAGGGACTGTTCTTCTTTCTGGGGTACCGAAAGCTTGATTTGATAAATGCAGTCATCCGTTACTTCGTTCATCTGGCAAAGCTTGATCTGAAACAGGCGATAGCCATGGAGCGCTTCGATGATGGAGAGGAACAGATTGTGGGCTAGGGGGAAATTCTTGATATCGTCATTATGGCCGATGATGACGCGAACTTCCTGTTTTTTGACCGGATTGGAAAAAAAATCCTTGGAGGCAGATACTGCTTCAGTCCTATTGGTCACATCCATGATCTTGTAAATATTGGCCAGATGTACCTTGACTGTGTTTTCGGAGATGTTGAGAGTTCGGCAGATCTCGCCGTTTGTAAGGCCTTTGTGCAAAAGCCTCAAAATTTCGAATTGACGGTTAGTCAATTCTTGCTTCCTTGTTCTCTCTAACATGGAGACAAATTTAGCTTTTGTCTACACTTTTTTTGGATTAAATGTCTACAAAATTATGTTATAAAAAAACTACAGGGTACACTTGCTTTTATGGGCACTAATACTTATATTATTAGTGCTCAAAAGAATAAATGCACAAAAGTGTAAAAAGCTGGAGGATACTTATGGATGTAAGGGAAAAATTGAATATTCTGGCAGATGCTGCCAAATATGACGTATCCTGTTCTTCTAGCGGGTCAAATCGTTCTACTCCCAAAGGTGGATTGGGAAATGGATGTCAGGCTGGAGTTTGCCATACTTGGGCTGCCGATGGACGTTGTATTTCCCTATTAAAGGTCCTCATGAGCAATGCCTGCAAGTATGACTGCGCCTATTGTGTCAATCGCCGCAGTAACGATATTCCTAGGGCGACTTTCACTCCCAAGGAACTGATTGACCTGACTCTGGAATTTTACCGCCGCAATTATATCGAGGGGCTGTTTTTAAGTTCCGCTGTGGTGGGGAGCCCTGACGCAACCATGGAACGTCTCGTAAGAGTGGCCAAGGAACTACGTACTGTCCATAAGTTTGGGGGTTACATCCATCTGAAATCAATTCCCGGCGCGTCTGCTAGCCTGCTTCACGAAGCGGGACTTTATGCGGATCGCAGCAGCGTGAACATTGAAATTCCTTCGGATCAGGCTCTGCAGTATCTAGCTCCCGAAAAGAATCACGCTAGCATCTATAAGCCTATGAACTATCTGGCGGAACGCAAGCTGGAATACAATGCGGGGGGTAATTTTTCCAGATATTCCCCCAGGTTTCTGCCTGCAGGTCAAAGCACCCAGATGATTGTAGGCGCATCGGGGGAGACTGATTACCAGATATTGACTCTGTCAAATGGTTTCTATAAGCAACAGCAGATGAAACGAGTCTACTTTTCCGGCTATGTGCCCATCAATGCGGACAAGCGCCTTCCCGTCATTACCACAAAGCCCCCGCTGGTCCGTGAGCACAGGCTTTATCAGGCGGATTGGCTAATGCGGTATTACAAGTTCGAGTATAACGAAATTCTGGATGAGCAACATCCCAATCTGGATTTGGAACTGGATCCGAAAGTGGGGTGGGCATTGCGACATCCTGAGTTTTTCCCCATTGATATCCAGACGGCGGACTACGAAATGCTGTTACGTGTCCCGGGGATTGGCGTCAAGTCGGCAAAGCTGATCGCCTCCGGACGTCGCTACGGAAAAATCCGGCTGGATAGCCTCAAGAAGATGGGTGTCGTCCTGAAACGTGCAAAATACTTCATCTACCATCCGGATACACCCGCGAGTCTCCGCAGGCTCTATCCCGAGATGGTCCGCCCTCTCCTGATACAGCAGGCGAAACCTGTTCAGCTGGACTTGTTTAACGATCAACCTTTACTTCTTTCGGCTTCTTAATCATGTTATCCATCAGTTATGATTCTACATTCGACGGCTTTCTCAGTGTCGTCTTTGAAATTTACCGTCAACGTCTGAGTGTTGGCGATATCCGTCCGGATCGTCTTGAAGGAACTTCCGAAGATCTGTTCATGCAGCCTTTCTGGGTGGAAACAAATCCGGATTCCGCCCGACGTCTGAAACGGGCTATCGTGAATGCCGCCAGCGAAGATGTCCTTTACCTGCTGGATACGGTTTTCCGTTCCGAGGAGTCTGGCGTCGAAATGAAAATGCTGGCTTTTCTCCGGAAGCTTTTTTCCGGTATAGATAAGAACTACGGGAAGAATCCCACCTCCGAGGAAATGCTTCCGCTCTATATGATCGCCCAGTCTGTCCGTCGCGAAGCGGGGGATATGCGGGGGATGGTCCGTTTTACGAAGTTGGAGGATGGAACGTATTTTGCGGAAATTGAACCGAAGTACGATATTGTGACTCTCCTGGCCGGCCATTTCCGTAGCCGTTTTGCCAATGAACGCTGGGCTATTTACGATTCTAGACGTAATTACGGGATTTATTATGACGGTTGCGGGGTCATGGAAGTTTCTGTTCCCGACATCAAGGAAGTTACGGCAGGGTTGCCTCCTGATTCCATCAAAGAGATGTGGAAAGACTTCTATAAAGCGATTTCCATCAAGGAACGTGAAAATCCCAAACTTCTTAAAAGGTGTTTGCCTGTACGCTACTGGAAACATCTTCCCGAAAGGGAGGCTTCTCCTGCAACCTGGCTGGAGTCGGACTGGATTAACCCGAAATTTACCCGAAGTAGCCCTTCTACTTTGCTTCCTTCGGATGTTGCAAAAGCGAATTCGAGAGCTCAAGTATTGCTTCGGTAATGCCTGTGTAAAATTGAAGCGATTTTCCCCTATAAGATTGGATAATTTTATCATGCTATGCCATTCATTCTTAAATAATTGTATCTTTATTTTTGAAAATTGGAGAAAATTTTTATATGAACATGGCATCGGTCAAACCTGGCTTTTTCGTACAGGACCGTTTTCTGTATAGTAAGGATAATGAACGGACGATTCTTCGTGGTGTCAACCATATGTTTATCTGGACGGACCGCGAAGGAAAGACTATTCCCGAAATCGCCAAGACTGGCGCAAACTGTGTTCGAATTGTCTGGAACACCCGTGGTCGTGTAAGTGACCTGGATAATATCATCAGCCTTTGCATTGCAAATGGCATGATTCCTATTCCCGAAATCCACGATACCACAGGTAACTGGGATAAGTTGCCGGACGCCTTGTCTTTCTGGCTTCGTGATGAAACCCTGCAGATGATCAGCAATCATCAGCAGTACTTGATTATTAACGTGGGTAACGAACCAGGCGCAAAGGTGCAGGATTCGGAAGAATTCTTCTTTGCCTATAACCTGATTGTGACCAAGATGCGTGCCGCTGGCATCCGCGTTCCCATCATGATCGATGCGGATATGTGGGGCCAGAGCGAAAAGAATATTCTGGAAGTGGGTCCCCGCATTCTGCAGGCTGACCCGGAACACAATGTGCTGTTCTCCATCCACATGTGGTGGCCCTCGGAACATCATGATGCCGATGCTACCGGTTATGCGACTGTGGAAGATCGCGTCAAGGGAGTCCTGAAGGCTTCTGTTGATAAGAAGTTGCCCTTGATCGTGGGTGAATTCGCCCCTGTGGCCGTAGGCGGTGCCAAGGACATTCCTTACAAGCTGATTATGGCGGAAGCGGAACGTCTGAACATCGGCTGGATGGCATGGAGCTGGGGACCGGGTAACTTTGATAGCCCCGAAATGGACATGACTATCCATGGTTCCGTAAATACTCTGGTTCCCTGGGGTAAGGAAATCTGTCTGGATAGTCCCAATGGCATCCTGAATACTAGCGTCATTCCTAGCTTTATCCAGAACAAGGATTACGTCATAGAATCTCAGGTTCCTTCTTCCAACTTGATCAAGAATGGAAATTTTTCTGCCGAGGAACCTCTTTCCGATTGGACGGTGGACTTCTGGGGAGGAAAGGCTAACGTCAAGACCAAGGAAGGGGTTGCCCGCTTTGAAATCAAGAATGGCGGTAAGGATTCCTGGAATCTTCAGTTCAAGCAGAAGTTGGACCTCCGTAACGGTGTGACTTACATTTTCAGTATGCGCGCTAAGGCGGATAAGCCCCGTACTTTGAACGTGAACATCAAGAAGGATTCCGATAGTTATACGCCCTATGCAAACGGTCGTATCCTTGACTTGTCCACCAGCTGGCAGAACTTTAGCTGGAAGTTTACCATGAAGGAGGATTCCGACCCCGAAGCACTTCTGATTTTCGACATGGGCGGAGTTCCTATCTCCTGGGAACTTTCAGAAATTTCCCTAGTCCAGGCCCGTAGTGTGGCTGACCGTCTGAATAGAACATTCCAGCGCAATGTGCAGAAGAACTCCGGTTACTTCAATGCGCCAAACGGCCCATGGGAACTTCATCTGTACTCTAAGACAGGCGAACTGCTTGAAGTGCTGGATAAAGGCAAGGGTGGTGAAGGAATGCGCCAGTATCCGAAGATGGAGCTAGGCGGCATTCTGGTCGTTAAGGATCTTTAGTTCAAAGAATACTTTCTAGTAGACTTCTGGACAATCCATTGCCTCCGTCGTTTGATGACGGGGGCTTTTCGATTGCCGTCCATCCCTTTATTTCTTTATGGTACATCTTGTATTATGGATAAACCGCTTTTGTATCATATAGGGGGTCTAGTATGACCCGTATCATGCTTTTTTGCATGTCTGTATCTTGATTTTGTGAAAAATACGGAACTTCTTGTATAAAAACGTCAAAAATTTAATAAAAAGTAAGTTTTTGTATCATAGACTTATTGACTAGGACCAAAATGGAATTTATATTTGAAATGTATGAAACCCGTGATGGAATACAACAATTATCGCCTTTATATCCGCGACTACTATGCGGAACGTAAGGACCGTTCTGGTTTTACGTGGCGTGATTTTGCCCGCGACGCAGGCTATTCCTCTCCGGTGTTCTTGAAACTTGTCTGCGATAGCAAGGCAAACCTTAGCGAAGTCGGCGTAGAACGTGTCGCTTCCGCCATGGGCCTTGTGGGTGTGGATCTGCAGTATTTCCGTGTTCTGGTTGCTTTTAACCAGGAAAAGGATCTGGACAAGCAGAAGTCCTACTTCGCAGAGATGCGCAAGCTGGCTAGGGAAAATTCTGTGACCCTGGTAGGCGAGGAACAGTACGACTATTTCGAAAACTGGCTGAACCCGGTGATTCGCGAACTGGCTCCCGCTTCCAAGGCGCCTTCTGCCGCCAAGCTTGCCGGTCAGTGTGTTTTTGATACAGATGCTTCCCAGGTGAAAAAGTCCCTGAAGCTTCTGGAAAAGTCCGGCCTGCTGAAGAAGAATGAAGATGGCTCCTACGTTCAGGGTGCAAAGTCCATCTCCACGGGCGACCTGAATGTGGCTTCCATGGCGATTCGCGAAATGCATCGCCAGATGGGGGAGCTTGCGATCAAGGCTTTGGATCAGGTGCCGCTGAACGAACGTGACGTTTCTGGTCTTACCATGGGCATTTCCGAATCCGCCTATCATAAGATCGTAAAGGAAATTGCGGATTTCCGCCGCCGTATTACCGCTATTGCTGTGGAATCTACCGGCGAAGAGCGCGTATACCGCTTGAACATGCAGTTGTTCCCTCTGTCAAAGGCCTATGGCCAGGAGGATAACGATGTTTAAGTGGAATCATGTTTTAGGATTTGGAGTCCTCTTTGCTTCCGCTTCCCTCCTGGGAATTGCAGCTTGCTCCACGGATGTGGCTGGCGGCGTTAGCGAAGAGACTAACACTCTGGCCGGTATTCTGGTGAATTCCAAGGGGCAGTCCATGCCTGGTGTTGCTGTGGTAGCACGCCATATGAATGTGGATACCTTGGTCTATACGGATACGACGGATGGCTCCGGAAAGTTCGCCTTCCCGCTGTATCGTCAGGGCGTTTATGGACTTTCCGCAAAGTCCGATTCGATGGCTCTTTACAGGACCGTTCGTTTTTCTGGTCAGAAGCAGGAAGGCCTCTCCCTGGAAATGGCGGAACTTACCTCCCTGAAGGGCCGTGTGGTTCTGGATTCCAGCCTGATGGGGAAGGGGATTGTGGTTTCCCTGCCGGGTACTTCCTGGTCTACCGAAACGGATTCTGCCGGCCTGTTTGAATTTAAGGGTATTCCCGTGGGTTCCTACGCGGTGATGGTGGAATCTCCGGATCCCATTCGCTATGTGGATGCTGTCTATCAGCTGGATGCAACCCGGGATGATGCAACCTTGTCTGGACCGCTGCCTGCCAGCGATGAACGTGTATTTGTGAATGAGGGCGATACCGTCAGGTTTAATTTCGGTACCGCAGACGCCGAAAAGAACGTGGTTCAGTTGCCTCTGTCTACGGAATACGGCCTGTTCAGCTGGTGGTCTATGGACTATGCCTCTGTGGATGCTAGCCAGCGCACCCTCCGTGACGCCCGTGGTCATGCGGATGGCATCCTGCTTTATGGCGACGCGGAACTTGTGGATGGTGTATTCGGAAAGGCTCTGGCTCTCCGTGGTGCAGACCAGTTCGGTGTGGTTGAAAATGATAATGGTGCCCTGGATAGTGCAGACCAGTTTACTGTAGAGCTCTTGCTCAAGCTGGATTCCGCAAAGTCCGGCTCTGGTTACCGCAAGAATATTATGGGTAAGCTGGGCTTCGGTGCCGAAGGCGATCATGACGTGTTTAGCCTGGCTCTTGTTGAGGGTGGCTGCGGTGCGGAAGGCGCCCGACTGGCATTCTTCCTGGCAGACGGCTCCGGCGATAGCCTCTCTTGCGAAAATGCTGCAGTATCTAGCAAGAATGTTGAATTTGATTCCTGGTTCCACTTGGTCGTGGTATTCGAAGCTGGAACTATAAGAATGTATGAAAACGGAAATCTGGTGGCAGAAAAGGAGACTCAGATTGAGCTGCTGGAAAGTTCCGACGAACCGATTTTCTTTGGTAAGGAAAACTTGAACCTTATGCTGGATGATGTGCGATTGGGTAAAAAAGCAATAACTTCAGCCGATGTACTTTACAGGTACAATCTCAAGGGAGGTGCACTATGACTACCAATGAAATGAATACCATAGACCTGGCCACTTTTGAGGTTAACGCTCAGGGCCGTCTCCTAAGTGGTAACAAGCGTTTCTGCCGCATGTTCGGGTTCGAGGAATCCGAGGTCCAGTGGCATTACGTTACTGACCTGTACCGTCACGTCAAGGACTGGGACGAATTCAGGAATGCCGCCGAAGGGGATCGTTTCGAGGCTCGTCTCAAAAACCGTAAAGGCCGTAGCTTTGACTGCATGATCGTTCGTGAAGTGTTCCAGAACGATGCCGGCGAAATGTGTTTCCGCAATGTGGTTTTACGTAAGGGTGAATCTGTTGCCGCTCCTGTTGGTGAAAACAAGCTTGCCATGGTTTATCTGGCTCGCTGCTCTCATTGCGGTTGCAGTGTCCGTGTGTCCAACATGGGGGAGACCCGTCTTCGCATGCTTTGCGATGGATGCGCTGCGGTTGCCTATCCTGAGGCTTATCACCTGAAGGAAGCCGTAAAGTAATCCTGTATTAGAAAAGATCTTTCAATCACAGAACAAAAGAAAGCCGTCGGCACTGCTACGCCGACGGCTTTTCCTATTTGCGGAGTTATAGATGTTTGCGTAAAACAAGAAAGGCGACCCGAAGGTCGCCTTTCTTAAACTGTTTTCTTGTAGGATTAGTCGCCGAATGCATCGTCTGCTGCAGCGGTAACCTGCTGAGCGTTTTCTGCAGTCATTTCGCGTTCTTCGACAACTTCTTCTGCGTTAGCAAAATCGTTTGCCTTCTTGTCGGAAATGGAGAGCTTGCCTTCCTTGAACTTGTACATGGCGATGGTGGTGGGCTTCTTGGTCAGCTGAATGTAACCTTGGCCAGCCTGCTTGTTGATGAAGCGAGCTTCCTGAGCCATCATAACAACAGCGCGGAAGACGGAACCCTGACATTCTTCACTTGCGTAAATATCGTCAAGATAAACTCTCTGATCGTCAGCCATCTTAGTACCTCAAGTTAAGGTTTTGTGTTCCTACAAAAAATTCTGAAATGCTTTGTCCAAAACATTTCAGAAGTTTTGTTTTAGAAGAGGGAGAGGGATTCGAACCCTCGTTACCGCGAGGTAAACACGCTTTCCAAGCGTGCGCCTTCAACCACTCGGCCATCCCTCCAAGGATGTGCGCCAAATATATAATTATATTCGACGCTTGTCAAGGCGTTTTGCGCATTTTTCTTGATTTTTTTGAAAAAAAACTTCATTTTTATCAAAAAAGTTTCGCTAAGTCCTTAAAATTTGCTCAGTTCGTCCCAGACGGTCTGCATCAAGGGTTCAATGGTCTTGGCTGTAAAGTCAAAATTGATGTTTGCAGCCTTGAACATGTCCGGAACAGACACGCTGTAGCCCAAACTTTCTGCCTTGAACAGGTCGTTAATGGCCTTCTGGGGATCCTTCTTGAAATTTGCCCACACCTGGAGCGCTCCCAGCTGGGCAATGCCGTATTCTATATAGTAGAAGGGGCATTCGAACAGGTGGAGCTGCTTCTGCCACATGTTGTCGCGGTACATTTCAAGTCCGGAATAGTCCACGCCGGCGTCGTATCGGTCCATGATGCCCTTCCAGATCGCTTCGCGGTCGGCTGCATTGTGGTTGGGACGGCTATAAAGTTCGTGCTGGAAGCTGTCGATGCTTGCCACCCAGGGGAACAACCAGATGACGTCTTCCAGTTCGTTTTCCGCACTGCGCTTCAGGGATTCCTGGTCGTTACCGTAGAACGGCTTCAGGTTGCTCATGCCGATCAGTTCCATACTCATGCTGGCCACTTCCGCAAATTCGGAAGGGACGTCGCGGTAGGCGAGGATAGGTTGGTTGGCCAGGGCGAACTGATGGAAGGAATGTCCGGATTCGTGGAGCAGCGTATAGATGTCACGGTCCGTCTTGGCGGAATTCATGAAAATGAAGGGGAGGCGGGATTCGTCAAAGCCAATCTGGTAGCCGCCGGGTGCCTTACCCAGGCGAGAATCCGGGTCGATCAACTTCTGGGCCTGCATCTGGCGGGCCCACTTGCCTGCCTGCGGGTGAATGCTTTCAAAAATCTGGTCCACCTTTTCGATCAGCTCGTCGCCGGAGTTATAAGGCGTAAGGGGAGCGCGGTTCAGCGGGTCCACGTTCAAGTCCCAAGGACGAAGTGCTGCAAGACCCATCTTGGCAGCGCGCTTCTTGTAGATTTCCTTCAGCAGGGGGAGCACCAGCTTTTCCACACTTTCGTGGAAGTCCTTGCAATGCTTGGGCGTGTAGTCGCGGCGCTTGGCCATGTAGATAAAGTCGATGTAGTCCTTGCAGTGAGCGTTCTTTGCGATCTTGTTACGGATGGCGAACAGCTCGTCGAAGGATTTGTCCAGAGCTTCCTTGTCCTGCATGCGGCGTTCCCAGGTGACGCGCCATGCCTTTTCGCGAAGGTCACGGTCCGTACGTTCCAGGTAGGCGCCCAACTGCTGCAGGGTCTGAACCTTTCCGTCAAATTCCACGCTCATGCCGCCAGTGATCTTCTGGTAAGCCTGGACTGCCTTCACTTCTTCCGTTTCCAGAGGAATGTTTTCGGGGCTGAACAGGTCCAGGGATACCTGGATGCTCTTGAACCACACGCCGAATTCATCTTTCAGCAAATCCTTTGCGGGATGTGCCATCAATTTCTTGTTCAGCTTGTCGTCGTATTCGCTGGTAATGGGATCCACATTTTCGACGAAGGATTCGTAGGCCTTTGCGGCTTCTTCGTCTGCAGTATTGCAAGTCATGGCCACATAGCGGCGGCAGCTTACTTCCTGTAATACGGAACCTAGCTCGCTCCATTTCATAATCCAGTTGCGGAGGGCTGCGGGGGAGTTTTCGATTTCTTCGTCCAGCAAAGATGCGAATAAAGAATCCACCTGCTTTACGTCATCTACATTAAAATTCTCGGGTACAAAAAAACGACTCATATGATCCTTTTTGCTAATAAACTATTTTCGAGATTACGATTTCTTGAATTGGCCTAGCCAGCGGTTGACAACCGTATCTACGATATACTTCATGGCCTGTTCCTTTAGGCTTTTCTTTTCTTCTTCGGAAACGAAACGGCTCATGGAAAATTCAAGGGGGATGACTTCTCCGCCACTCTGGAGGGATACGTCCAGCTGCCCCGCGAAATGCAGTGTGTCCACTTCCATCAAATGGAAAAGGCTTCCGTCAATAGGCATGATTGCCTGCACCTGAATCTGGTTCTGTCCGGGTACCAGCAGAACGGAATCCTTAAGGTCCACTGGCAGAGTGACGATGGTATCCAGCTTGATCACCGCCTTTAAGCCTTTGAGCCATAAGGTGTCCTTGTGGCTACTTTGTGCGGAAAGATTTCCTGTCAGGAAAATACGTCCGATTTCTTCCTTGATAACGCCCTGGGTCAAGTCCTTTACGAATTCCAGGACTTTAGGGTTGGGGAGGAATCCGTTACTTTTGGGGAACAAGTTGGGATAGATCATCACGGAATCCAATGCAACGCCCTGGAAGTCCAGCTTTGTATGCTGGAGAATGTCCGCTGCTGAAAGCTTGCGCATGACCGCACAACTGCATAACGAAACTGCCAGGATTGCAAGCAGTGCAACAGCGGTAAATTTCCTGATCTTATTTTTTATTACAGAACGATTATATCCCATGGTATATCTTATATCGTACGTTCCAACCAATTTGCAAATATAAAAAATTCCGCAAATAAAAATCCGACCTTCACCATGGCGGTAAAAGGCCGGATTTTTTACACGACGTCAGTTAACCATTTTGTGGAAACGTGACGATCCTTGCTTTACTTGTCTTCTTCAGCGTGGCAGGGGCAGTGATAGCAGTCGCCCGTTTCTGCGTAGTCCTTGCCGGTCCAGCAGAAGGTGCAGAGCTGATCTTCCGGCAGGCCGATAGCCTGGATCAGATCGTCGATGCGCTGGAAGGCCAAGGTGGTCAGGTTCAGGTTGCGACGGATGTAGTCCACCATGTCCTTGTATTCCTGGGAATCCGGATTGGTGTACTTGTCCAGATCGGCGTTCTCGCCTTCCTTTTCGCGGATGTAGCGGCGGGTAATCAAGTCGTACACGCTCTTGGAACGGGAGAAGTTGATGAACTTACAGGGGTAGACCAGGGGAGGGCATGCAATACGCATGTGGGTTTCCTTACACCCCATGGAGTAAAGCTTTTCGGCCTGCTTACCCAGCTGGGTGCCGCGGACAATGGAGTCGTCGCAGAACACCAGGCGCTTGTTGTCGATAAGACCCGGAATAGGAATCAGCTTCATGGAAGCGACGTGTTCACGCTGACGCTGGTCCTGGGGCATGAAGGAACGTGCCCAAGTCGGGGTATACTTTACGAACGGGCGGGCGAACTTGATGCCTGCTTCATGGGCGTAGCCAAGGGCGTGGGAAGTGCCGGAGTCGGGAATACCGCAGGCGGCATCGGCTTCAGTCGGAGTACGCTTTGCAAGGGCAGAACCGCAGCGATAGCGGGTCATTTCCACATTGCGGCCTTCGTAGGCAGATGCCGGGTAGCCGTAGTAAACCCACAGGAAGGAGCAGATAGCCATCTTCTTGCCCGGTTCAACCAAGGTGTTGATTCCATCGGGGGTGAGTTCGGCGATTTCGCCGGGGCCCAGGTCGCGGAGGTGGTCGTAGCCCAAGTTGGGGAGGGCGCAGCTTTCCTGCACGGCGATGACGGAACCATCCTTCTTACCGATGATAATGGGAGTACGGCCCCACTTGTCGCGGGAGGCGTAGAACTTGCCGTTGCTGTCCATCACGAGAACAGAACAGCTACCCTTGATCTTCTGCTGCACGTAGTTGAGACCTGCAACAATGGAATCCTGGGTGGCGATCAAAGCGGAAACTACTTCGGTAGGGCCAACCATACCGCTGGTGGTGGAATACTGCAACTGCATGCAGTTGTTCTGGAACAATTCGTTCTTAAGATCTTCGATGTTGGAGATAAGGCCCACAGTAACCAGGGCGAAAGTGCCATGCTTGCAGGTCATGACCAGGGGCTGCGGGTCCGTATCGGAAATGACACCCAGGCCGATATTGCCGGCGAACTTTGCCAGGTCGTTTTCGAACTTGCTGCGGAAGGGGGTGTTCTGGATGTTGTGGATAGAACGATGGAAGTTTCCATCGGACTTTAGCACAGCCAGACCGCCGCGGTGAGTGCCTAGGTGAGAATGATAGTCAGTACCAAAGAACAGATCGGTAACGCAATCGTTCTTGGAAATAACGCCACAAAAGCCGCCCATATGTACTCCTTGGAATGGGAATTTTTACGGGCGTAAAGATAGAAATCTTGTAAAATTTTCAAGATTTGTATAAGGAGATTAAGAAAAAAATAAGGGGGAAAAGGGTTGGCAAGATAAAGTGAGGAAAGGTATTTTTTTGAAATGTTGGAAAAGCGTGTGAATGTATTTCTTTGTGTATATCTATCACTTTTTCTACAGAAAATTTTGGTTAAAAATCACATTTTCTACAAAAATTTATATATTGACTCTTGAACGAGATGTCTTATGAAACGAAAAATTCTTGACGAACTTTTGCAATGGAAGAATCGCAAAGACCGGAAACCGCTCATATTGCGGGGTGTTCGCCAATGCGGAAAAACGTGGGCACTAAAGGAATTTGGCCGCACCAGCTTTGAAAATGTGGCCTATTTCAACTTCGATTTTGACCAAAGCCTCGCTTCTGTTTTCGAAAGCACAAAGGATCCCAAGCGTTTGATTCCACAACTTTCCCTGTTGAGTGGAGTCCCCATAGAACCGCAAAAAACGCTCATTGTATTTGATGAAATCCAGTGCTGCGGCAAGGCGCTGAACAGCCTCAAGTATTTTTGCGAAGACGCTCCAGAATATGCAGTGGCAAGCGCGGGCTCCTTGCTCGGAGTCTCGCTTTCGAAGGACGGCTTCCCTGTAGGGAAGGTCCAGTTCCTGAATGTCTATCCCATGGATTTTGAAGAGTATCTGGCCGCCTCGGGAGCAGAGAACTTTGCTAATTACATGCAGTCCATTGACTCGCTAGAAAATATTCCGCTTGCGTTTGCTTCTCCTCTCGAAGAAAAACTCAAGCAGTATTTTGTGAGCGGGGGAATGCCTGGTTTAGTCAAGAATTTTGTTCAAAATTACGATTCCACCCAAGTGGATTTCGGGCTCGATGAACTGAACGATTCTTACGAGCGTGATTTTGCCCGCCATGCCGATCGCGGTGATTTTCCAAGAATATCCCTGATTTGGAAATCCGTGCCGTCGCAGCTTGCGCGTGAAAACAAAAAGTTCATGTACAGCGCGGCAAAACCCGGAGCTCGTGCCCGTGAATACGAAGATGCGCTAATGTGGTTGGCAAATGCAGGTCTTACGTACAAAGTAGCGCGTATCAAGAAGCCGGGAATACCCTTGTTGGCGTATGAAGATTTGTCCGCCTTCAAAATCTACTTGGCCGATGTAGGCCTTTTGCGCAGACTTTCGAGAGTGACTCCGCAAACGGTCATCCAGGGCGATGCTCTCTATACGGAATTTCGTGGAGCGTTTGCCGAAAACTATGTGCTGCAGGCGCTGCGTAAGCAATATGGCAAAAATATATTCTACTGGACCGATGAAAATTCAAGATACGAAGTGGACTTCATCGTCCAGCATGAAAGTTTCATTATTCCAGTAGAAGTGAAGTCCGGTAAAAACATTATTTCGACCAGCATGAAAAACTACGCGAGCCGTTTTGACGACACCACAAAACTTCGCGTCCGTTTCTCCATGAAAAATCTGTCCCTCGACGAGAACGTTTTGAACATACCGCTCTATCTCGCCGACCAGGCGAAGCGCCTCATTGCGCTTGCCGTAGATAAAATGGGTTGAAGCGTAAGTTCGCTTAAAGTTTCCCCTTAAAAAACTCGCATTCCTCGTCATTGCAAAGGTGGGCGAGGGGGAGTTTCATGTTCACGTGAAAAACGTGGGAAATTTCCTTATTTTCGGTGTTCCCGTAGGATTTAAAGATGTGGGGGAGGTTTTGTTTTGAAAGAGCCCAGTCCATGTGGCGGTTCTGCAATTTCAAGAAGTCATACTCTCCCGTCATCACGAATGCTGGCGGAAAATCGACCGTCAGGTAATCCATCACGTTCAGGTATTCGCAGCATTCCTTGAGATGCTCGCCGAACAAGTCCACCATGATGTCGGCGTGATTGTCACGATCGTTGGTCACGTCGTAAAGACCGCAGTTCAAGGCAATTGCCCGGGGCTTGAAAGCTAGGGGAGGATTGATCCTCGCCTGTTTCCCGTACCAGGAATTTGCGGCATCCTGCACTTTACGGGCATACTCAGTATTCACGCAATAAATGGCGTAAAGAGCCGCATAATTAGCACCCGCAGAATCGCCCACCATAAAGATGTTTTTTGCGTCCAGATTGTACTTGCTTGCGTTATCCATAACCCAATGGACCACGGCATCGGTATCTTCCAACGCTGCCGGAAACTTGAATTCGGGAGCCAGCCTGTAGTTGAAATTTACCACGGCGAATCCTCGGGCGGCCAGGCTCATGAGATAAAACTTGTACGTTTCCTTCTGTCCGTAAACGAATGCGCCACCGTGAATGCTGATAATCACCGGGAGCTTTTGCGATGTTTCAAGTGCGGTATTTCTGTCCGCGGCCTTGGGCACATACAAATCCAGCAGATTCCAGTCGCCAAATTCGCCGTAGGGAATATCCTTGAATGCCACAACATCTGCAGGCTCTACAAGCCCTGCGTCACGGGCCTGGTCAGCCGCAAGCCATTCAACTCTGTATTTTTCGCTGGTTTGTGACATGGGAATCTCCAATCAATTGAAAAACAGCTGATTAATCAACCAAATTAGGAATTTGATAACTAGTAGTATAATTCGTATCATTTTAAGGCTCATATAAAATTTCCGTTTTTTAGATTTTTTTCATATGCATCCTCCCCTAAACGGTTTCATCTAATATTGCCGATAATGCGGATTATGTAAACTAGACAATCTAGAAAAAAACGACAAGTATTAAAAAAGAACCCCGCCGCGTCCGACGAGGTTCCTTACTGAAAGTAGCTATCTATTTTATATAGATAAAACCGACGTTCGCCGGTGCGGGCTTCAATTTAGAATCCTGGAAGTTCATTTCTCATTACTGGAGGTTCCTTTGCAAACTACGGGTTGCAAAATTATCCAGATTGACAATAGTTGTTTGCAAAATCCCGGAATCTGCAAAAAACTCATAAAAAGACACGTTCATCCCATTATCTTTCAAAATGAAACGTTTTTTAGTGAAAATTCCTATATTTGCCCTTGGCACGTATTTTGCATACAATCTGGCGAAATTTAAACTGAAATGGGATTATTCCCTATATATTACACAAGGAAATTAAGAAATGGCTGACGAAAATTTGCAGGAACCTACCGCTGAAGAACGCGCAAAGTTTGAACAGGATCTCGAAAACGTGATGAAGGAAGCTGCTGAAGCAGAAAAAGCTGAACAGGCCGAAGCTGCCCAGGACTCCCCCGCCGAAAATTCTGCTGAACAGCCGGCTGAAGGTGCTGCCGAAGAACCGCAGCCCACGGAATCTGCCGAAGATATCCTGAAGGCTGAGCTGGCCGCCGCCAACGACCGCAATCTTCGCCTTATGGCTGAATTTGACAACTTCCGTCGTCGTAGTGCCCGTGAACAGTTGGACATTATCGAAACTGCCAACGGCAAGCTCCTGGAAAAGCTTTCTGAAGTGCTGGATAACTTCGAACGCGCCTTTGCCGCCGAAAACAAGGCCAAGGACCTGGATACCTTCGAAAAGGGCATGCAGATGATCCACGACCAGTTTGCCAAGGTTCTCACCGACGCAGGTCTCGAACAGCTGGACCCCACCGGCCAGGAATTCGACCCCAACTGCCACGAAGCCCTGATGCAGCAACCTAGCGAAACCGTTCCCGAAAATCACGTGGTAACCGTGTTCATGAAGGGCTACAAGCTCAAGAACAAGATCCTGAAGCCTGCCAAGGTTATCGTTTCTTCCGGCAAGTAGTTTTTGCGACCGGATCGTTACCGCGGTTCAAGCATTTCGCGAACATCACTCCCCTATTGAATTTTGGCCGTTTTATACGAAAGTATAAGGCGGCTTTTTTCATACAAATCTGGATTCGTAAACAAAAAGTTATTGTAAAAGTTGCAAAGTTGTTTGCAAAAGCAGGGGTATTTTGCCCTGTTTTACAGGGTATCTTTATTTCCGGTGTATAACAATCTGGAGATTAAGATGTTTGGAAAATTCTTATCCGTTACTTCTGTATTGGCTTTGGCTGGAGTGGCCTTTGCCCAGCAACCAATCATTACAACCAACTACACGTGTGACCCGGCTCCCATGGTGCATGGGGACACGGTGTACCTTTACACGACCCACGACGAAGATAACGCCGAAGGGTTCGTGATGTACGATTGGCTGTTGCATACTTCCACGGACATGGTCAACTGGACTAGCCACGGGGCTGTGGCCTCCCTGAACGATATCAAGTGGAGTACCAAGACCAATGGCGCTTGGGCCGAGCAGGTTGTGTTTCGCAATGGCAAATGGTACATGTACGTCCCCATTCATGGTAACGGAATTTCTGTCCTGGTGGCAGATAGTCCCTACGGCCCCTTCAAGGAACCTTTGAACAAGGCCTTGGTTTGGCAGCGGCAACATTGGAACGACATCGACCCCACCGTATGGGTGGATGATGACGGCCAGGCCTACATGTACTGGGGTAATCCGGATTTGTACATGATCAAGCTTAACGAAGATATGATCAGCACTTCCGGCAATATTGTTACCTATCCCAAGATCAAGGATTACCAGGAAGGCCCTTGGTTCTACAAGCACGGCAGCCATTACTACATGGCCTTTGCTTCCACCTGCTGTGCCGAAGGTATCGGCTACGCCATGAGCGACTCCCCCACGGGCCCCTGGACCTACAAGGGCGACATTATGCCTCATTCCTCCCGCAGTAACGGAAACCACCCGGGGATTATTGACTATAAGGGAAAATCCTACGTTTTCGGCCATCATTACCAGCTTTGGCACCAGAAATCCGATAAAATGGGTCTTAAGTTCCAGCACAAGGAACGCCGTTCTGTTGGCGTTGCCGAGATGAAGTATAATGCCGACGGAACCATCCAGAAGATTGACTGGTGGCCGGATAATGGTGTGGCCCAGCTGGAAGATTTTAATCCCTACAAGCGCGTAGAGGCAGAAACCATGTCCTGGGGCGAAGAAGTGAGGGTCCGTAAGAGCGGTGCCGCCGGCAATACAGTTCTCACCAACCTTACCGAAGGCAAGTACACCAAGATTAGCGGCGTGGAATTCGGTGACGCCGGCGCGGAATCCTTCTCAGCCTCTGTCTTGAGCGTTAAGAGGGCTTCTTCCGTGACGGTTCGCCTGGACAAGGTGGATGGCCCCGTTGTTGCAAAGGCAGAATTCAGTAAGGACGGTCTGGTGACCGTGCCTGCCGAAGGTGCAGTTGGCAAGCATGATGTATTCTTCGTGTTCGCAGGTGATTTTGAAGCCGACTACTGGGAATTTGAAGACAGCAAGACTGCCGTTCCTCAGGGCCCCTTCTGCGAAGCAATGCTGAAGGATCCCGAAGCCAAGTGCGAACTGCCGGTTATCGGTGCCAAGGTTGAAGGACTGGGCAACTTCATTGAATTTGAGAACTACGACGTAGGCGGTGCCGGCAAGGCCTACTACGACATGGATTCCAAGAACCAGGGTGGCGAATATCGCGAAGACCGCGTTGACATCGTGAAGAACGGCGACGGCTATGCCATTGGCTACACCCAGAAGGGCGAATGGCTGGAATATACCGTGAACGTGGAAGCTGGTGGTACCCTCCCCTACGAACTTTCCTATGCTACCGGCATGGAAAAAGCCGGCATCCAGCTCTTTATGGATGGCGAAGCCATTACCGACGAACTGGAACTGAAGGGAACTGGCGATTTCGATGAATACACCACTTTCAAGGGTAAGACAACCAAGGAATTGACCAAGGGTGAACATGTGCTCAAAGTCCAGATAACTACCGACTACGTGAACTTGGATTGGATTGCCTTTGGTGCAAGTGATAAGTCCGCCGAAGAAATCCGTAACGGATCTTCCGAAACTCCGGAAGACACCATTCCTGCATTCGTAATGTCCACACCGGCCATCGACGCAAGGATTTCTGATGAATACAAGGTATTTGACCTGATGGGCCATCAGTTGGGCAAGGTTCGCCTGGAAGGTGTGACAACCTCCGCAGACATCAAGATCGGTCTCAGGAACGCCGGCTATCGCAACGGAGCCTATGTCATCCGTAATTCCGCAGGCCGTGCATTCAGGATTGATGCCTGCAAATAATGATTTATTGCCCTAAATAGCGATTTAAATACAAATCATTAAGCCCTGTTCTAAAATGAAACGGGGCTTTCTTTTTGTCTTTCCAGAGGGTCTGCAGTGTTTCAGAACGAAACAGATTGGCCTTATTTAGGGCTTGGCACGGCTTTTGCTGTATGTTCGGCGAAACAAAAAAAGGCTTAAAAAAGCCGCAAGAATTTAAATAGGAGACTCATTATGAGCAAGATTATTGGTATTGACCTCGGTACAACTAACAGCTGCGTTTCCGTTATGGAAGGTGGCAAGCCGGTAGTGATCGCTAACGCAGAAGGCTTCCGCACTACCCCGTCTATCGTCGCATTCGGCAAGACTGGCGAACGTCTCGTTGGTCACGTTGCTAAGCGTCAGGCAATCACCAACCCCGAAAAGACCATTTACTCCATCAAGCGCTTTATGGGCCGTTCCGCTGGCGAATGCTCCGCTGTGGAAAAGAACATGCCGTACAAGCTCGTTGGTACCGGTTCCGATCCGATCCGCGTGCAGATTGACGACAAGCAGTTCGCTCCTCCTGAAATTTCCGCAGCAGTTCTTCAGACCATGAAGAAGATTGCTGAAGACTACCTGGGCGAAACCGTTTCCCAGGCTGTGATTACTGTTCCGGCATACTTCAACGACGCTCAGCGCCAGGCTACTAAGGACGCTGGTAAGATCGCTGGTCTCGAAGTTCTCCGTATCGTGAACGAACCCACCGCTGCTGCCCTCGCCTACGGCCTGGACTCCAAGAAGAGCGAAAAGGTTGCCGTGTACGACCTCGGTGGTGGTACCTTCGATATCTCCATTTTGGAAATTGATGACGGTATGTTCTCCGTGAAGTCCACCAACGGTGACACCATGCTCGGTGGTGACAACTTCGACGAAGTGATCATCGACTGGATCAACGACGAATTCAAGAAGGAAAATCCCTCTATCGACCTGAAGAAGGACAAGATGGCTCTCCAGCGTTTGAAGGATGCTGCTGAAAAGGCCAAGATCGACCTTTCTGCAACCACTTCTACCAACATCAACCTCCCCTTCATTACCGCTGACGCTACTGGCCCGAAGCACTTGGACCTCACCCTCAGCCGTGCAAAGTTTGACCAGCTGACCGCTCACCTGGTTGAACGTTCTATGGAACCCTGCCGTAAGGCAATTGCAGACTCTGGCCTGTCCCTGTCTGAAATTGACGAAGTGATCCTGGTTGGTGGTTCTACCCGTATCCCGGCCGTTCAGGAAGCTGTGAAGAAGTACTTCGGCAAGGAACCCAACAAGACTGTGAACCCCGACGAAGTTGTGGCAATTGGTGCTGCTGTTCAGGGTGCAGTTCTTAGCGGCGACTCCGCTGTGAAGGACGTTCTCCTCCTCGACGTGACCCCGCTTTCTCTGGGTATCGAAACTCTCGGTGGCGTCATGACCAAGCTCATCGACCGTAACACCACCATCCCCACCAAGAAGAGCCAGGTGTTCTCCACCGCCGAAGACAACCAGCCGGCAGTGACCATCCATGTTCTCCAGGGTGAACGTGAATTTGCTCGCGACAACCGTACCCTCGGTAAGTTCGACCTCACCGACCTTCCGAAGAAGCCCCGCGGCGTTCCTCAGATCGAAGTGACCTTCGACATCGACGCCAACGGCATCGTCCACGTTTCCGCTAAGGACAAGGAAACCGGTAAGGAACAGTCCATCAAGATTACTTCCTCCAGTGGCCTCTCCGAAGACGAAATCAACAAGATGGTGAAGGACGCCGAAGCTAACGCTGCCAAGGATAAGGAACAGCGTGAACTGGTCGACATCAAGAACCAGGCCGAACAGATGGCTTACCAGGCTGAAGGCCAGATCAAGGAATTCGGCGACAAGCTGCCTGCCGACACTAAGGCTCAGCTCGAAGCTGCAATCCAGGAAATCAAGGACAAGAAGGACAACGGCACCAAGGAAGAAATCAAGGCCGCTATGGACAAGCTCCAGGGCATGATCAGTTCCATGGCTCAGGCTGCTGGTGCAAACCAGGCTCAGCCGGGTCCTCAGCCGGGCGCTTCTGAACAGCCGAAGTCCGACAAGAAGAACGACGGTCCGGAAGTTGTCGACGCAGAAGTCGTTGACTAAATAGTAGGAAGTAGGAAGTAGTTAGTAGACAGTTCGCATTACACAAACTTTTACGAATTGCTTTCTACCCAAAAGGATTTGCCTGATTGAGCAGGCAATCCTTTTTCCATAAAGAGAGAATTCAAACGACAGTACAAGGTATACTGACTACTGTCTACCAATAACTGTCTACTAAAGCCGAAGGCTAAATTATGGCAGATAAAAGAGATTATTACGAAGTATTAGGCGTTGGTAAGGACGCAAGTGCTGACGAAATCAAGCACGCCTATAAGAAGCTTGCCATTAAGTATCATCCGGATAAGAACCCGGGCGATAAGGAAGCCGAAGAAAAGTTCAAGGAAGCTGCTGAAGCATACGACGTGCTTTCCAATCCGGAAAAGCGCAAGAACTACGACCAGTTTGGCTTTAACGCTCCTGGTGGTGGTTTCGGCGGCGGCGGATTTGGCGGCGGTGGCTTCGGAAGCTTCGAAGACATTTTCAGCCAGTTCGGCGACATCTTTGGCGGTGGCTTTGGTTTTGGCGGTGGCCGTGGCGGTCGTAGCCGTAAGGCAGGCCCTCCCCGCGGAAACGATTTGCAGATCAAGGTGGCTCTTAGCTATAAGGAAATCTTCGAAGGTTGCACCAAGAAGGTTCGCCTGAAGCGTTATACTCCCTGTACCGAATGTAACGGCAAGGGTGGCGAGAACGTTACCGAATGTAGCACTTGCCATGGCACCGGTCGCGTGCGCCGTGCGACGGGTGGCTTCTTCCAGATGATTTCTGAAAGCGCCTGCCCCACTTGTAACGGTATGGGCGAAGTCATTGCAAAGCCTTGCTCCAACTGCCGCGGCGAAGGCCGTGTGCAGGAAACCGAAGAAATTTCCATCAAGATTCCGGCTGGCGTTTCCGAAGGCCAGTACCTGAACCTCCGTGGCGAAGGTAACTGCGGTCCTCGTGGCGGTGCCTGCGGCGACCTGCTTGCCGTCGTAACCGAAAAGCCCGACGATTTCTATACCCGCGAAGGCGACGACCTGCACTGCGAAGTGAAGGTTCCCGTACATCGTCTGGTTCTTGGCGGCACCCAGCGCATTCCTACTCTGGAAGGCGATGAAGTGCAGATCAAGATTGCCGCAGGAACACAGGCTGGTAGCATCCTGCGTCTCCGTGAACAGGGCCTGTACCCGCTGAACAAGCGTGGTGACCGCGGTAGCCTCTACGTTGAAATCGGCGTGGAAATCCCGAAGGATCTTTCCAAGGAAGAGAAGGAACTCTACCAGAAGCTGGCCGAACTCCGCAAGGACAAGGAAACCGCTCAGGAAGAATCCTTCCTTGAGAAGATGAAGAACCTGTTCAAGTAAAGCCTTTAGACGTCATCCTGAGCGAAGCGAAGGATCCACAAGAAAAAGTCCCCGAGTAAACCTCGGGGGCTTTTCTTATACAATTTGTTCTATATAGCGACGTTTTGTTCTATATACGTCACGCTTTTTTGAAAAATTGAGAAAAATTCAAAAAATTGCTTTGAAATACACTATTTTTCGATTTGCAGCGAAATGTGAAAAATCTATTTTGATTGCAGGTAATGGTTAGGAGGTTCTTCCATGAAAATCGAAAAGAAGAAAATTGCTGAAGATTCCAAGTGGAATTCTGCAGTCAAGGCAAGCATTGCTGCACTGATGGGTGTTGCCGCAACAAGTATGGTGGCATGCTCTAGTGGTGATGTTGCTGGCCCTGAGGATGAGAATAATCGCGAGAATGTAACTCCGAATCCAGAAGAAATCATTGAACCTGAAGCAGGTGATCCGATTGTTGGTCCTGAACAATTAGGCGTTTCTTCTTCTAGCCAGGTTGAGGTGGATATTCCTAAGAGCTCCAGCTCCGTGGACACTCTGATTATAAGACCTATAGGACCCATTGTAGAACCCTCGGCTGGCGTTGTTAACATTAACATAGATCCTATTGTTGAACCGATTTTGGTTCCCGTTAGTTCTTCTTCCGAGGAATTGAATAGTTCTTCCTCCGAGGCTTGTCCCGACGGTTACAAACTTAATTGCCCCTGCGATAGCACTGTGCATATTTGTCCGGATCCCAACAATCCTGAAAACATGATTGTCAGCATGGTGACTACATTTGAGTCTACCGATATTGATGTATGAACTTAGTGCTTTGCCTTACGGAGCAGTGTAACCTACGCTGCTCTTATTGTTATTACAAGGATTCCCAGAGCGATCGGGCCACGGTGATGGACGATTCCACTATGGAAGCGGCCATCAGGCTTTGCCTGGAGCGTACGCTTTTCTTTAAACAGCAATACATGAATATCACCTTCTTTGGTGGTGAACCTTTGCTCCGTAAGGAGGCTATCTACAAGGGCGTGGATTTGGCAAAGGCCATGGTCGCCGAGGCCATGGACCGTGGCGCGGCTTCTGAAGATTTTGTTCTGCGTTTTGCTATCAATACCAACGGCACTCTGCTTGACGAAAAGATGCTGGACTATTGCGAAAAGGAAAGGTTCCGCATGTACATTTCTGTGGACGGGCCTGCCTACCAGCATAACATTTCCCGCCGTACGGTGGGTGACGCAGGAAGCTTTGAATCCATGTACAAGCACCTCCCCCGCCTCTCTAAAATGAATACGGTGGCACTTTGCACCGTGACCCGGGAGCATGTGCCCCATCTGGCCGAGGCTGTAAAATGGATTCACCAGCAGGGCTTCAACAACATGACCACCAGCATCGACTTTGATGGAAAATGGACTGGTGAAGATTTTGACAAGTTGGCTCTGGAATATCAGAAGATGGCCATGTACTGGCTGGAATGCCGCAAGGCCGGTAACAAGTTTTTCCTGGGGACTATCCAGGACAAGATTAAGCTCCGTTTGCAGGATTTGAGATTCCGTCAGTATTCCTGCCACGTTTATAATGGAGCCATGGGCGTATCCACCAACGGAAACATTTTCCCCTGCACCCGCTTTATTACTTCCAAGGAAAATGCGCCCTACGTTCAGGGCAATGTTTTTACGGGCTTTGACGAAGCAGAGTGCAACAAGATTCGCGACTTCCTGGATTATGACAAGCAGGAATGCGAAGGCTGTGCCATCAAGCACCGCTGTGTGGCTCATGAATGCGCCTGCACTTCATTCTATACCACAGGAACCATCGAAGGTGTTTCCGCGGAAGTCTGCACCCACGAACGCATGCTTACGGAGATTTGCGACGAAATCGTCTGCAAGATTGACAACGATGATATTAAGTAACACTTTTTGCTTCCCTCGGTGTTTAACAATTGTTAAACTTGAGGTAATATGAAAGTTGTTGTTTTAAATGCTAGTCCCCGCCCTAAGGGCAACATCAGCCAGATGCTCTGCGCTATGCAAGAGGAATTGCTGGCCCGTGGCGACCAGGTGGAATTTATTGATGTTTGCAAATTGCAGGTTCGCCCTTGCATCGGCTGCATGAAATGCCGCAGCGCCAAGAAGTGCGTGTTGGCAGAAGACGATTCTCAACGGGTGATGAAATTGCTTCAGGAGTGCGACGGCCTGATTGTGGGCTCTCCCTGCTATTGGGGCAACATGACGGGCCAGCTGAAAGTGCTGTTCGACAGGATGGCTTATGGAATGCTGGACGATAGCGGCCACGGATTCCCGAAACCCCTGCTGAAAGGCAAGAGGGCGATTATCGTGAGCACTTCCACCACCCCATGGCCTTTCAATATTCTCTTTAAACAGTCGGCGGGTGCAGTCCGTGCCATCAAGGAAGTAATCGGCTGGAGCGGTTTCAAAATTGTGGGCGTGATGCAAAAAGGCGGTACCCATATGAAACAAGGGGTAACCGCCCGAGAGTTTGCCAGGTGCAAAAAATTAGCGCATCAGCTTTAAGTACTGAGTCTTTCCGCTAGAATCTGCGAGACGGACAATGTAACCCTTACGGGAGAGTGCGTTTACGGAAACTGTTGCGGAGCCGTTGATCTGACGGCGCATCAGGAGAATGCCTTGCATATCGTGAATGGTCAGCGTCAATGTTTTTGACGGGGCGACGATCTGCAGGTCTCCTCCAGAACGGCTGACAGAGATTCCTGCCATCGAGAGGAAGTTACGACTTGCGACAAACAGATTGGAGTCTGCGGCGGAAGTATCCACCTTGGAGGTATCTGCGATGGTTGTATCCGCGATGGAGGTATCGGGCTCGACAGGTTCAACGTAAGGATGATCCGGATCGTTGACAACCACCTTGATGCTTACAGAACTTTCGCAGCCGGCGCCGTTGTTGAATGTTGCCTTATAGATTCCGCTGGACTGCCACTGCATATTCTTGAAGCGGACTTCGCGCCCGACCTGATAGAAATCGTTGGGACCGCGCCATACCCAGCGGCCACCATCCCACGGATGAGGGCCAATCACCAGAGAATCGCCCGGATTGACGGTGACGTCTGTGGTTTCGTTCCAGCCGCCATCTTGAATCTTTACGTAGGGAACGATAGTCTCGGTGGTGCAGGAACCTTCGCCCTTGACGTTCTCCACCACCATGGTGACCATGGAGCGTGCGCCAACATTGACGTCGAAACTCTTGCCTGAAATCGCGATGTCGGCGTCGGCGTTCAGGGCGGCGGGCAGCGTAAAGCGGTGAACCTTTACCTTGCTGCCAACAGCGTCAAACTTGCTCAAGTCAAAACTGTATTTGGCGGCGGACCCGCTGGTATTCAGCACGACCAGTACCAGGGAGCCGTCCTCGCGGATGGCTGCCAATGTGTTGTCCTTATCGGAATCAATAAAGCGGGAACCCGGACGGATAAACCTGCTGAATGCGGCATGCATATAGAATCGCGGAGCCTTGGTAAAACTCTGGCTCTTGTGATTTGCGGCGAAAGTTCTCCAGTTCTCGGCAGGATCAGCCAGCTGCCAGTCCACCCAGGCGTTTGCCTTCATATCGCGAAGGTCGTGGAGGATCACATCTGCCATCCAGAGGGTAATATCCAAATCGCCGCTACGATGGAGGGGGCCGGATTCAGACTGCCAAATTCTCTTGTCGGCACCGAAGGCGGCATTGTAAAGTTTGCCGCGGGAATCGTATCCAGAATAGCTGTGGGTGTTCACCTGGAACATGTAGGACTTGGCTTCGGCGCTGTATTTATTAAACTGGTTCAGGGCGTCACCGATGTTGGATTCGTCGGCTGCACTGACTGATGTTTCCGGGAAAAGACCTTTCTTCTTGAGAGCCTTGCCCAGTTCCTCGATCATGCCGGACTGATTATTCTTGAATCCGCAACCTTCCTGGTCCTTGTTTTCGGCCCACCAGCCAGCACTAGGTTCGTTGAAGGGTTCCACCGTGCGGAAGGTAATGCCCCATTCCTTCTTGAAATGGAGTGCTACTTCGGAAAGGTAGTCGGCGAAATCGTCAAAGTAGTCGGACTTCAGGTTGTCGGCACCGTTCTTGCCACCGGCAACGCAACCGCTGTTGGTCATCCACCACGGGGGTGAATTGGAAAATGCTTCGTAGATGGGATTCTTGACTTTCTTGTTCAATGCGAACAGAATGTTACGCTGGCTCTGGTCTGCAGTCCAGTCGTAGGCGCCGTTTTCCGTAGGCTTGTAGCCGGGAACGGCACCGCCCCCGTCGCCCTTGGTCAAGTGATTATGGCCGGGCTGGTCTCCCCCACCGATATTGTAGCGGAAAATGTTGTAACCTAGGCCCGAATCCGGGTCCGCAATGGCATCCAACAACTTGAGATAGTTGGATTCGCTCCACTTGCCGGCAAGAACGGCCCACCAGCAAAGGCTGGTACCCCAACCTTCGAAAACCTGATACTTTTTGCCCGGATCAACGGTCACTTTTGTCTGCGCATTGGCAGTTCCACAAGCTAATGCCGCCATCGCAGCGGCCACCACAAACTTTTTACCCATCTTCATACCCTAAAAATCGCTTTTTTTTAGGAAAATGGGTAGAAAAAATGCACTCCCCCATGGACGATTTGTCCTTTTTTTAACGTTCTTTCGTATTACGGGCGGGCCTATCATAACTTATATTCATAAAAAACGGATTCCGTTGATTATAGGTTGGGTTTTTATGAGTCTGAAAGGTTCGTCTCGAGTTATTTTGTCCATTTTGGCTGGTTTTGGGGTTTCTGCATCTTTTGCGGCAGGCCTAAGCGACTGCGCCAACAGCATCAAATTTGATGGTCATCTGAACAACCTCTACAAGGACTTGACCCTCCCCTCCACCGGCGCGGGAATTTCCGGCTGCGAAAATGTGCGTTTTTACTGGACCTCCAGCGACACCACATTCTTGAAAAACGACGGTACCATTGCCGCCCGCCTGGTGAACCAGAATAAGGCGGTGCAGTTGTCTGTAAACGTAACCGACGGCACCCAGATTGAAACCAAGAAGTTCGACGTGAGCATTCACGGTTACGAACCTTACACCAACTACCTGTTCATCTACTTCCCAGCCAACAACAACGAGAACATTTACTACGCCATCAGTAACGATGGCTACAACTTTACTGCCATGAACGGCGGTAACCGCGTTGTGGCCGCAGATTCCGTTAGCCTGAAGAAGGGCCTTCGCGACCCCCACATTTTGCGGGCTCCCGACGGATACTTCTACATGGTGAATACCGACATGAAGAGCGCCGAGGGCTGGGCTAGCAACCGCGGCATGGTGCTGATGCGCTCCAAGGATCTGGTGAGCTGGACTCACAGCACGGTCCATTTCCCGGACAAGTACAAGGGAACCAACTTCGCCAACGTAACCCGCGTGTGGGCTCCCGAAACCATCTGGGACAAGGACTATGTGAATTCCGACGGCAGCAAGGGACGCCTGATGATTTACTTCTCCCTGCTTACAAACGACGGAACCATTCCCTACGACAAGGTTTACTACCTGTACGCCAACGACGACTTTACCGATGTGATTGGCAAGCCCACCTACTTCTTTGACCGCGGCTCCGCCACCATCGATATGGACATTGTCTATAACGAAAACGACAGCCTGTACCACGCCTTCTTCAAGAACGAAGGTGATGGCGGCATCTGTAAGACTACTGCCAAGAAATTGACGGCTCCTGCAGGCAAGGAAGGCTCCCAGTGGAGCAAGCCTAGTGGAACACTGCAGCAAACCAAGGAAGCGGTGGAAGGAGCTGGCGTTTTCAAGCTGATCAATCAGGATTCCTGGATTCTGATGTACGACTGCTACATGAATGGTCATTATCAGTTTACTAGCAGCCCGGACCTCACCAACTTCAAGTTCGTGCAGGATACTAAAATGGCGGGAGCATTTACTCCCCGTCATGGAACCGTATTGCCTATTACTGCGGAAGAAACTCAGCGCTTGATGAAGGTCTTCCCCACGGAAGATTTTTCGCCACGCCAATTCAACGAACCTGATACCTTGAAGACGCTGGCTGGCGGCGAGGCGGTGGTTGGCCCCTGCGCAGGCTCCAAGATCGTGCCCTATTCAAAGGTCAATGATGGCGGCTGGAATCCGACTACAGACCTGCTGGTAGAACCGGGTAGTAACATTACCTTTGGCCCGCATCCGTGGGATGGAAAAATTTGGAAGTGGACGGGTCCGGACTCCTTCGGGACGACCTCCCGCGAAGTGACCCTGAAGGATTTGCAGTGGCAGAACAGCGGCATCTACACGGTGGAATACACCAACGAAACCGGCTGCAAGTCCTATGAAAAGATCAAGCTGGTGGTGAACGATCCGGAACACCCTTATGTGGAACCGGTGGTCTGCAAGGATGACGAAATCCTGAATGACCAGGGCAAGTGCGTTGCCGACACTTCGATGCAGGATTCCCTGCCGGAAGCCATTGGACCTGGCATTGGCCCCGACGTTGGCAATCCGACGGACGTTCATTTCTCGGCGGTTCCGGTGCGTGTCCAGTATTTCAGTATGACGGGCGTACTGCTCCAGGGCAAGCCCAAGCTGGCCGGCGTCTACCTCCGTAGGGAAACTCTGAACAACGGCCTTGTGCGCACATCGAAGTTCCGCATTCGTTAATAATGATAATACCTTAAAACAGCTCGCAGTAATCTGCGGGCTTTTTCTTGCCTCCTGAAGGCTTCAATACGAATCCTACTTCTTTTTGTGGGCACGAGGAACGTTATGACGCCTGATGGGCGAAGTTCCCGCGTGAGTTGGCAAAATCTTGGATTTTACGCCATCGTTTGCCGTTGTAGTGTTCGTGACGTGGGCTTCACCCACGGATTCGCATTGACCGGTAAATAGGTGGTGGTTCATTGCCATACTATTCAAGATACTAAAGAATTTTTATTTGTCAACTTTCATAGTGAAATTTTGGAGAACACCTTAAAAACTAACGAACGTTAACTAAATTAATGCTGACGATTGTTAATTACCAAGTGCATCAAAGCGCACCTGAAACATACGGAATAAAAGGAAAATTAAAATGGACCAGAATCAGAAATTTTGTCAAAGCTGCGGCATGCCTTTGACCGCAGAAGTGATGGGCACGAATGCCGACGGAAGCAAGAACGAAGATTTCTGTGTGTACTGCTACAAGGACGGCGCTTTCGTACAGGATTGCACCATGGAAGAAATGGTGGAACATTGCTCCCAGTTCGTAGATGAAGTGAACAAGCACATGCCCAAGCCCATGACCAAGGAAGAATACAAGCAGATGATGATGGACTACTTCCCCATGCTGAAGCGCTGGAAGAAGTAAGAGAGGCCGCGCAACCTTTATAGGTTCTGCTGCAGCTTGGGGATCATTTCATCTGCCCATTCCTCGAAGGTGTCGTCGGCGATGTGAGCCTTGGCCTGCTGCATCAGCTTGATGTAGAAACGCAGATTATGAATTACAGAAAGAGTCCATCCCAGGGGCTCTTTTGCTTTATGCAGGTGACGCATGTAGCCGCGGCTGTAATTGCGGCAGCAGTAGCAGTCGCAGTTGGGGTCCAGCGGGGTGTCGAAATCGTGGGCGAACTTCTGATTCTTGTAGCGGAGAACGCCCTGGCTTGTATAGACCAGGCCGTCCTGGGCGTTTTTATTGGGCAGGATGCAGTCGCACATATCTACCCCACGGCGGATCAGTTCCAGCAGGTTCCAGGGCGTGCCCACCCCCATCACGTAGCGGGCGCGGTCTTCTGGCAGCAGGTTTGTGCAGAAGTCTGCAATTTCGTACATGGTTTCCACTGGCTCCCCCACAGAAAGCCCGCCCATGGCGTAACCATCGGGACCGATTTCCTTAAGGGCCTCGATGGACTTCTGTCGCAGTTCCTTGTGCATGCCGCCCTGTACAATCCCAAAGAAATACTGCGGGTAGCCGTGAATGGGCGGATTCGCTTCCAGCCATTCCTTGGCCTCGCGGGTCCACTTCAGCGTCAGACGCAGCGATTCGTCGGCCTCTTCCAACGTGCTGGGGTACGGCGTGCATTCGTCAAAAGCCATGATGATATCCGCACCGATTTCCCGCTGTGCCTGCATGACGCTTGCCGGCGTGAACATGTGCATGGAACCATCCAGCAGGCTCTTGAATCGGACGCCCTCTTCCGTAATCTTGCGGAACTGCTTGAGACTCCAAACCTGGAATCCGCCGCTGTCCGTAAGCATGGGGCCGTTAAAGTTCATGAACTTCTGAACGCCGCCAGCCTCCGCCACGGTCTTTGTTCCCGGACGCAGGTACAGGTGGTAAGTGTTGGCCAGGATGATTTCCGCCTCCAGCTCCTTGATATCGCGGCTGGTAATCCCCTTGACCGTGGCGTTGGTGCCCACCGGCATAAAGATCGGCGTAGTCACATCGCCATGTGCCGTGTGAATCACCCCAAGGCGTGCCTTGGACTTTTTGGACGTCTTCTTCAGTTCAAAGGGATTGGAATTCATTGAGGAGAAAGGTAGAAAAATCTACCCGAACGATTCTTTGATATAGCTCGTCATCTCTTGTAATATACCTACCTTATTTTCAAATCCTTTTGGAAACATTATGTAGGTAATGACATTTATGGAATCAATTTTTATTACAGGTAGTGGTTCCATATCACACACATCTTGACCGAATTGAAGATACCAGTTCCTATAAAACAAACGTTCACGCGCTTTTTCTCGTTGGTCACTGGAATCAAGAACCATGAATAAGACTATTCTCTGGTTATTAGTAAAAAATTCATGTAGGATTAATAGGATTGTATTTCTAGTCTTATTATCTGAATCTGTTATGAAATAATATTCGAATTCTTCGGATTGCCAGTTATAATGGTTTAACGAGCTTAACTTCGGGATCATTGAAACCCCTCAGTGAACCGTTTTCCTTGAGGTACATGGACACAGTCTTTTTGTCCCGCAAGATCTTGCGGAAAGCTTCTTTTGCCGACATCTGTGTATTGTTTGTTTTTTCCATTAACGACCCTCGCTTCTAAATATAACAAAAAACCTCCAAAAAAAAGATCGCCCCTGCGTAAGGTTTCCCTAGACAGGTAAGCGATCTAATTAAATATTTTTTATAAAATATAAATCTAATTCTTCATGGACAAGTCTATGCGGCTTCGTTATTGCATTTTGCAAACAACTGTTGACAAAATACACCAGATTATGATCAGATGTTTGGGATTGAATTTATCAAAATGATTGGGAACCTTTGCATCTACTTCACGTTGACTTTCTGCAGATGGTTTCCTTGGCGGATCAGGTAGATGCCGGGAGTTTTGATTTTTTCCAATTGCATTTTCCCAAAGTAGCGGCCTTGCAAGTCGAATACGGTTGCTTCGCCAGAGATCACCTTGAATGTTGCGACGTTCGTGATGATAGAAGCAGAGCCTTCGGAACTGCTAGATTCCGCGACGGAACTACTAGATGCAATAGAGCTGCTGGACTTGATGATTCCGAATTCATAAGCGCCCAGGTCCGGGGCCTCCCCCACAAAGAACTGACCAATGTCTTCGCCCTTGTCGATGGCGCGGCTGCCTTCCTTCAGCTTCAAGAAACCCACATCAGGAACACTACCATCAGGATTTCGCGGGCCCAAAATTCCAGGAATCTTGGAAAGGTCCTCGCCCGTTACCATCAAGCTGGGATCGTCGAGACTCATGAAGTCGTCTTCCGTCAAATCCAGTTTCAAGTTCCAGGTGTTGTTTTCGCCGGCAGGGCAATCCACATACACATCGTGAGTAGCATCCTTCATCCAGCAAGATCCAATCTGGGAATTCTTATTCGGGATGGCGATGTTGTTCTTCAGCACGTGGGCGTTGTCGCCAAACAAGGGCATCACATCTGCCGTGCGATTCAGATCCGCATCATAGGTAGTGGAGGCCATACCAAATGAACGGTCTCCATTTTTATAAGCGGTGTTGTTGATCCAAGTGCTACCAGCATTGGTATAATTGGAATAGAAACCGTTAGCTACGTTATTCCAGGCCACACAATTTTTAATGATATGATGACCGGCACCTGTGCGACTGTAACCCATCTTAAAGCCGTGGCCATTTACTCCCGGCGGCGTTGCGGTTCCATACTTGATATAACCATTGCCCATGGCATAGCTGTTTTCTACAATGACAGGGAATTCCTGCGCAAGAACATCGTAGCCATCGTCGCTGTTCCACCAGGAACGGCATCCCACAAATCTTGTAGTATCGCCATCGTGCTGATAATGTACGCCAAAGCCATCGGCATTTTCGCCATCGCCCTGCCAACCTGTGGGGTCGTAATTGTCGTGGGCGTCGCAGTTCAACACAAGATGGCCACCGCCTCCAGAGGCTCCGTCATGAATGAAAATTCCCGGACCAGCGTTATGATGGCTGTCGATTTGTTCCAGAATAATATGCTTACTGGCGTAAAGGAAAATTCCGGAATTGGAGTTGCACTTCATGGGGGTGTTGCGGACTTCGAAACCCTTCAAATGCAGGTATTTTGCCGCCACCACAATGGGAGACGTCGTCATGACGCTGTCGATGGTCCCCTTGTTCCTGCAGGCTTGACCGATAGGGAGATTCGTGCCGTCAAAAATCGGGCGCTCCCCAGGGTATGCGAAATAATAAATGCGCTTGTCGTCACTTTCGCCGCTGGCGGTCAAAAGAATGCCCGCCGTCATCTCGTAGCGCTTGTAGTAAACCGTGTCGTTCAGGTCGTAGACTCCCCCACGGATCCACACCGTATCGCCAGGCTGCACAACGGCGTTGGCCTTGTTGAGGGATGCAAAAGGCTTTTCCTTGGAACCGACGGCCCCATCGTTACCATCGACCGCGACATAATAAGTCGCGCCAAATGCCTGGGCTGCCAACAGGGCAAACCCTAACGAATAAAAGAACTTCTTGTCCATAAACACCTCTTGCATTCATTTATAGTAAATAAATGAAAAATCATCAACGGGGCAATTATGAATGCACTGCGTTCACAATTAGGTAAAGCGAATCATTTTGTCGACGCCAACAAAATGATCAAAATTCAAAGAATATTGACGGGTCGCATTCAAAAACCTTGCCAAGTTTCTCTGCCAGTGCAGCTTGAGACCAGCCGCGCATATCACGACTGGCGAAAATCATTTCACCGGGAGTTGATTCCGTGAAACGTTTTTTAAACAAGTCCGTATCTTCCCAGGAATCAGACTCATCGTCCTTAATTACAACATTTTCTGGCTTATACATATATAACCAACGCCTTATCAATAAACTTGTCCAAAGCCTCATGCATATACTTTCGGTCGCTTTGGGCGACAATCAATCCACGATATCCATTCCACAATGCATCACGACCTTGCCCATCTTTAATACATTCGACTTTAGCCGTTTCATAGCGCCAAAGGAATGCGATACACGGCTCTTCAACGCCTTCAACCTCAACAACACTTATTCCCATAGGCGGAACAATCCCCGCCTGAACAAGGCAAAGGTCTGTTCCAAATTTTTCCTCCAACATTCCGTGAAGGTACACGAACTGCAGCGAAAGATATTCCGGCAAGTCATACTGATCTGTAGCTGGTGCAATTTTCATTTTTCCTCCATAACTGACTACTATAGGTTTTGTTTTGCACAAATACTTAGTCCGATTCAATTGTGAACACACTGTATTCGCAATTAGGTAAAACGCATAAAAATACGACCTTATTTCTTTAATCTTTTCAATTGTTTTGCACTTTTCTCTGGTGTGGGCAGGTTTTCGGGCATAACTCCGCCAAGTTCCTTGATCGTTTGACGGACTTTTTGACCAACGGCAAAGTGCGTTTCGTTCGCGTTCTCCTTGCCCTTGATATTCTCGCGACGCAGCTTATCATCTGTTTGTGTGATGCGGAAAAGATTTGCTGCAAGTTCTGTAGCGCCCATGTGATCCAGAATCTGTTGACTTTTCTTCAGCCCTTTGCGCTTATGAATATCCTGCATGCTTAAACCATTGTACAAGCCTTGATAACCACGATTCTGAAATACGGCGTAGTCCACTGGAGTCTCGACTCCGGCAGCCTTTGCTGCGCTAGCCAGGAACTTATTGCGGATAGTAACTTCGTCACGAATCGCCAAGCGTTTCTCATCTTCAGACAACTGTTCAATGTTTTCTGCAATCTCCTGCTGACGAGTCTTTACCGCAAAATAGGTCTGCCCCAAGGCAATTACCTCTTTACGAGGGTCTCCGTTCATTACGATCAAATAACAAGCATAGCGAGAAAGCTTGACATCACTGATTTCACGTTGTGCACCTTTGGCGAGATTTATCATTTTGCCAACGCCGGCAAAATGATCTGCCACTTCAATTCCACTAGCTTCACACGCTACTTTCGCTCTATCAATAGATTCTTCGAAACGCCGCCATTGTGCGTATTCCAACGCTGTCTGCAATTCCCTCGCGTACCAGAATTCGATACCGTTTTCGTCTACATGCTTGATGCTTTCAAAAGTTTGCTGAGAATAAGTTGAGATTTCTTTTTTAGTCATATAGCCTCCATAAGCCATCCCTTTCGCAGGGAAAGCGACTTCAGATTTTAGTTGTTTTGAGAGATGTTCCCTACGTTGCGTAGAGATTGGAGGTTCTAGCGCTGCTGTTGGCGGAGGTATTCTCCGGCGTTACTTGGCGCGATTTCACCTTGCGGCGAACTTACGCTCTCGAGCAGGCTGCGTCTCCTGCCAGCTATCCAACAACATCAACCAGATGGTTAATGAACCTTGCCGCGAATGCACGTACGGGCTTTTGCAAGCCTATGTCGACTGTCTCAAGGATTGATGAATTACATGGATAGATATATGCAAAAGAGTAAAGAATGTCAATATAGTAACCATTTTGCCAACATCGGCAAAATGGTCTACTTACGCATTGCCTCCAGGAGCAGTTTTTCGTCGGGCAGGACCAATTTGAGTTTTTCAGGCATCGCCTTGTAGGTTGCAACGCCCATGGGCTGGTTATAATCCTGAAGCAAGTATTCCACAAAGGGCTTGTCGGCATTTTGACAAAGTATTATACCAATTACGGGATTCTCAGAAGGCTTGCGTTCATCATCATTCAACACACGCATATATGCGGCCAACTGGCCTAAATATGACGGCTTAAACTCGCCCGTCTTAAGTTCGACAACGACAAGGCTGCGCAATTCGCGATTGAAAAAGAGCAGGTCCACCCACATGTCGTGTTCAAATTTTTCGATATGAACCTGATGGCCCACATACGTAAAATCCTTGCCGAAGGTCAAAATGAAGTTCTTGACATTCTGGACAATGGCTTTTTCAACCACGCGTTCGTCAATATCTTGCGGGTTGCGCTCCCCCAATTCCTCCACATTGATAAAATCCAGGAGGTACTCGTCCTTGAACATCGAAATGGCCTTTTGCGTATGGAGCGTTTTCGGGAGTGTCAACGCGAAATTGTTGGACATCTGCCCTTGGTGATGAAACAGGTCTACCTTAAGGTATTCCCGCAGGGTGTACTTGTCCCAATGATTCAAAACGGCCTGGTGGATGTAAAACGCTCGTTCCTCTACAGAATCCGTTTTCTCTAAAATCTCCATATGATGTGAAAAACTGAGTGCAAGGAAATCGGAGAAGTTCAAAACTTCCGCCATTGGCGAACGATTTAAGTTTATTAGAGCGTGAATGGGTATAATTGGCGTTTTTATGTCAAATTCAGCCTTTTCCAATTCGCCCGCCATTGGCGGGCGATTTAAAAACTCTTCCCATTTCTCGTAAAATTGACGCATTTTCTTAATGCTTGTCGCTGAAAATCCCCTCAGTCCGGGTCTCAAGAATAGCAGACTTGATCTGCTGAACAATGTTATTGTAAATCGAACTGACCTTATCCATCTTGCCCTCCTCGCTAATGACTCCAAGTCAATTTGTGAGACTGCGTTTCACATTTTGGAAAAACAGCGCTGCCCACGCCAACAACCTTTTTTACCATAATAATCTCCTATGTCGTGATTCTGCAAAACCACAACGGCAAAGAACATCATTTTCCCCACGCCGGGAAGATGATCGATAGCATACTTTTGATTATGAAGATGTTCTAGTTTTGTTGTTGGCGGGGGCCTTCCCCGGCGTTACTTGCCAGCCTTTCGGCTTGGCTCGAGCAGGCTGCGTCTCCTGCCAGCTATCCAACAACATCAACCAGATGGTTAATGAACCTTGCCGCGAATGCACGTACGGGCTTTTGCAAGCCTATGTCGACTGTCTCAAGGATTGATGAATTACGAGATGAAATATATGCAAATATACGAGAAATTTCAAGTACTTTGATTGTCAAAAAATGATCCACTTACAAGATGCAAAAATAACTATATTACTTTACATGAATTTTGATGAACTTCATAAGCTCAGCATTAGGAACAGGGGCGTATTGTCCACAGCAACTCAATGCGGATGTTTCTATTGCAAACGATTATTCGCCCCGTCTGAAATCACAGAATGGACTGATGACGATGGCGAAAAAACTGCACTTTGCCCCTATTGTTCCATTGACAGCGTGATTCCCAATTTAGACAATACTCTTAACGCGGAATTACTTGAAACGATGAATCAAAAGTTTTTCTAAGACCATTTTGCCAACGTCGGCAAAATGGTTGTATGAGAAGCGTTTGTGGACGAAAGTTTCAACTGCAATTAATTGTGCAATATTAAATTGCACTAAAATTGGGAAAAATTTGCACTCTAAAAATTATCGTTTAAAATAATCTATCAATATTTCCTTGATATGATTGTAACGTCTCGCATAGGAATTTGGAATGCGAAGAAGTTCAAAATAATGGTCTTTGCAAATTCGTTCTTTTGCTTTGTCACATCTTATACGATTTTCATTGGTACGATGCTCTTCCCCATCTAACTCAATAGCGAGTAAAGGAACTTCTGAACGACCATCTTTTTCATAAAGAACAAAGTCAAAACTGCCTGTAAAGAAAATGCTTTCTCCACAGGTATTCTGTTGAAAAACTTGTGAGACAGGAACTTGTGTTTTTACAGAATAACGCTTATGGGGGTCAACAACGCTCAAAGCATGATTTATATTTTCAAAGAAGTCGTCTTCCATCTTTGTGCTATATGTTTTTAATCCCAAAGCTCTTGAATGAGAATGTTTTGGCGTAACTTTGTACTCGCCTTTTGTCTTGACATATTGCACAAGTTCATAAAGATCATCATTATCCTTGTGCAATCGCTCTATCGTCGGTGTGTTAGAGAAAAGAACCAGTTCTTCCTTAGCTCTAGACACCGCAACATTAATCAGTTCCTTATTATCAGCAAACCAATTATAAGTTCCTTGTGCAGTTCTCTGCGTCAATGCCAAAGAAAACAGGATAATATCCTTTTCATCGCCTTGGAACGTGTGAACCGTACCACAGGTTGCCGACACACCACGATTTTTTAAGGCTTCATCAATCATTTCCTTTTGAGCTACAAAAGGTGTAATAATTCCAATTGACTTTTCCGGATGATTGGCTACAAATTCAGCTATGGCATCCGCCTCATTTGCAGAAGTATTACGAGTAAATGGCATTTCATTCGCTGTTTCCTGGAATATCAAAGGAGGCAATTCCTTTTTTGCCGTCATTACTCGAAGTTTATTGTTGTAATACTTCTTGTTATTGAAACTGATAATTTCCTTTGCGGAACGATAGTGATGACTCAATAAAACTTCATCACTAATGGAATCGGCAGCCAAATATGACTTGTATATGGAATTCTTTTTATAGTCATACTCATCGGCTATTCCGTACTTTTTTATTAGTCGCTTGTTGTCCAAATCGTCTAATGTAATGACCGGATTTAATTGCTGAGGATCGCCTACAAGCATTAAACTTTCGCTACGTAAAATCGGTAACAAAGCCATAGCCATATCGCATTGACTTGCTTCATCCAAAATGGTCAAGTCAAAATGAACTTTTGCAGAACCCAACTTTTTAGCAGATTGATTCGTTGTTGCTATAACAGGAAAAACCTTCAATAAATTTTCCAAATTCGCATCTTCTTTTAAATAACGATTGAATTTAGCAACAGCATCGTCTGCATTTTCACATTCAAGAATTTTCCAAAGTTCCCTATATTTGGGTTCTTTCAAACGTTGAATACATTTTGCCGACTTAAAACGAATGAAGAACAGGAATTTTTCATAGTCATTAGGCAAATAGCTCAATGCTTTTTCCGTATTAACTTCACCGATATCTGCCAATTTTGATCTAATGCGAGTTAACTGCTTGCTCTGTAAATTTATGCCGATATCAAAAGCGGTATTTTTTTCCAGAAAATCATTTACAGCATCTTCTCGTTCAAGTAAATCAAGCTTATCTTCGTAAGTTTCAAGATATTCAGCTAGTTTTGACGTATTTTCGGTTTTCTCGTTTGAGAATATAGTCAATGCTTCGTCTTTTACTGTCCAATTTTTTGTACGTTCAAAGAGTCCCTTAATATATCCTATGGACTTCTTGACTTCTTCATTATTGCCAAGACGTAAAATTGGGAAAGGAACATCTTTTCCATCTACTGTAATTGATATCAGTTGTTTAAAAGCCCCATCTACCGGTTGATTATTCTGTGACGAAAATAAAACGGTACGATCATTGAAAAATGCGCTTATGATGGTATTGACAATGGTCCTTGTTTTTCCAGTTCCTGGTGGTCCCTGAATATAAGCCATCGGGTACTTAAGCGTTTTATGAATTGCCAACAACTGATCTAGATTAACATTATTATCTAGCAGCGCAATGGGATAGTTCTTACGTTTGCGAGATCTGCTTAAAAATTCGCCAAAGAACGCACGGAGTGGCGTAGTCACACTTCCTGACTGCAATGATAATGCTATTGAATCGTATTCGTTCGTCAAATCATTAGAAGTTGTTTCCAAGGCGACGATATGAGGCATGTCATCTAACAATTCACCACGGGAAAGTCGTCCATTCTTTATAATCAAATCCTTGATTTGTTTTTCATTTGCATCAAAGTTTTCAAGTAAAAGGAATTCATCTTCGTGCAAATAGCGGGAGATTCTAATGACTTCGGTTGCAACATCATTTCTCAGAACAAATCTTGTCAAAATCTTTGGTTCTGGAGACTTTCTCAGTGCTTTATTTTCGATATCAAACAACAATTCATTATAGGCCAACACATAAAGACCTTTATCGGTCTTAATGCTCAGCTTATTCAACCCAAGTTGTTCTAATGCAATAAATTCAGAATTTGACTTTTTTGATTGTTTCTTTTGGAAATAATCAATTAGAGAATCGCATTCTTCCTGAGTAAGCTTATAGCATCCCTTAACAAATTGAGATTCATCAAGATGTTCTAGCAACCGAAATTTCTTTTCTCGGTTATCACATGAAAGTTTTTGGCATTCCTGGAGATAATTCAGTATCTTGACATTGTGAACATTGCTAAAAATGCAGGCATATCGAGATGGATTCGCATTTAAATCATGCAACAAAGTCGTATTGCGAAGCGCAAATGTTCCCTCGATAATTTCAGCATATTGGATTCCATCAAAATAAAGATAACGCTGGCTACATTTGTGGGTCATTAAATGAAGACCCATTGTATCTAATCGAGCCCTCTCTACCCCGTCTTTATTCTTGATTTCGATATTGTTTATGCTAATCCAATAATGCGTCGTCTTTTTTTCGGCATTGACATACTCAATAGAGAGCCAACGGCCCTCATGAATTGCTCTGAATATGTTTCTTGCGACGCTCATAACAGGAATATATACTGAAAATACGGGAAAAAAGCTGTATAAAGACTCTTTTAAAGCGAAATCAACATGATTTCTTTATTTCTTTACAAAAATCCCCTTCTTCCTTCTGCATTTTCTCTGAAAATTTTTGAAAAGAAATAGTCTCATCATATTCCGGCACATGGAACGGAATTGCCTTGATTACAATAGCAGATGAATCTTTGGGTTGAATTAGCGTGTATGATTTATCCTTTACACTTGGTTCTCCAGAAGGATACAGTAAATATCCTTTCTTTGAAGAGAATCGTAGCAGATAAGACAATATCTGGAAAGAAGCGTCTCTGTCCAAGCCATCATCTAAACGGCGATATTTGGCGTCTAGAACGGCTTCAGCAGTCAATATTTTCCCCTGTTTAGAATCTGCGCCAAACAGGAAATCCGGATAAATGCAACGGTTCTTAGTTCCGTCATCAAGTTCAAATAGATGCTGTCGTCTAAAGCCCGTTCTGTTATTCGGATGGACAAGCTTTTCGCCAATTTCTGAATCTCGCATGATTACGTTGAGATATTCTTCCCAAAGGGCAGCTCCATCAAAAAGGATACCATTGATGGAATCCGAGTTGTTTTCGCCATAGCTTAGCTTTTGATGACGTAAAATGGCCAGGCAGAGCTTACGCAAGGGTTCGTATGCTGTGTAATAGGGATGCGTAACAGGACGAAGATTCTTGGCAATAACAGACATGCGATTATGTCTTGAATATGTCGGTGTCGCTGCAACGATTTCTGACACATCGTCACGATTCTTGCCGTCCGAACCATTCAGAACAGCATCACCCATGCTTAAGGAACGAATATGTTCGATAGTATGGCGAATCAACTGTGTTACGCAATTATCCGTTGTATATTCGCGTGTGTGATAGGCAATTTTGCCGTTGAAAGGAACATTCTTACGAATATGACGGGCTACATCTATGGGACCACGAACATTAGCGTCGTTATATTCCCTGGTCACATAGGCTCGGTAAACGCCTTGATTGATCGCCTTTCGCAAATAGGCCGGGAACAAGAAATAAATGAAATCGTAGAACGAATCCTCCCCCACGCTGGTGCGAGGAGTAAACGCCACATTGCATACTTTTTGAAGCATGTAATGCAAAAAATAATGAGGCATCATCAACATGTGTGGAAGCATTTAGGCAGCCTTGCTAGATGATTCTCTCGATTCCGATTCCCATTCGTAGGCTATCTTTACATCTACA